>NZ_JAEMUC010000047.1:0-105362 GCF_018342455.1 Neochlamydia sp. AcF95
AGCCTTCCTGTAGAAATCGGGCAGCTGTCTCATCTGCAAAGACTTGCCTTAAATCAAAACCAGCTCACCGCTCTGCCAGCAGAAATCGGGCAATTGTCTCAGCTAGAATGGCTTAACTTAAATCAAAACCAGCTCACCAGCCTGCCTGCAGGAATCGGGCAACTGCCTCAGCTGCAAGAGCTTTACTTAGATCAAAACCAGCTCATCAGTCTGCCCGCAGAAATCGGGCAATTGTCTCAGCTGCAATCGCTTCACTTATATCACAACCAGCTCACCAGCCTTCCTGTAGAAATCGGGCAGCTGTCTCATCTGCAAAGACTTGCCTTAATTCAAAACCAGCTCACCGCTCTGCCAGCAGAAATCGGGCAATTGTCTCAGCTAGAATGGCTTAACTTAAATCAAAACCAGCTCACCAATCTGCCTGTAGAAATCGGGCAGCTGTCTCATCTGCAAAGACTTGCCTTAAATCAGAACCAGCTCACCAGCCTTCCTGCAGAAATCGGGCAATTGTCTCAGCTGCAATCGCTTTACTTATATCAAAACCAGCTCACCAGCCTTCCTGTAGAAATCGGGCAGCTGTCTCAGCTGCAAAGGCTTGGTTTAAGCCAAAACCAGCTCACCAGTCTGCCTGTAGAAATCGGGCAGCTGTCTCAGCTGCAAAGGCTTGGTTTAAGCCAAAACCAGCTCACCAATCTGCCTGTAGAAATCGGGCAGCTGTTTCAGCTTACCATGCTTACATTAGCGGGAAATCCTTTGGAAGATATTCCAGAAAAAATAAGGCAGCGTTTTCAATTGTAGAATGGCCATAAGTACTTTTTAAGTTGGAGTGAGCTAAAATGAAATAAAAAAACTTTTAGCCATCTTATCTTTAAATAAGTAATTCGCTTTCCTTCCCGCAACTAGGCAAGCTTAAACTAGCCTACACATTATAAAGACAAGAAGTTTCTCTCTTTTTCTGCAGATTGCTAGGATGGGAGAACAACCTTTCTTGACAGGAAGAAGTTAGGCGTATTGTATTCCATCAGGCGGTAGAAGAATTAAAACATTGCGCCAAAAAGAGCCGTTTTTCTCAAACAAGGCAAAGAATCAATCTCATTCTTTTAGCCAAACCAAAATTGCCGCGTCACTTAATCGCCAAAACCTGTGGCTGCTCCTGAATGTTTGGAAGGCCCTCCTTTTTTTCTTGGATCTATTTGAAAAAAAAGCGCCGGTAGATCATCTACGAGTTTTTTTTTCATTGATAAGGATACGAATCGGTTTGACTTGCTTTTTAATTTTTTTTTATATTGTCTTTAAAAATAAAAATGCTGAAAAGCCATCACTACCCAAGGAAATAAAATGCATCCTATCTCTTCGGGATCTATTGAAAGCTTGCCCAATGAATTGCTGCTCCCTATCTTAGAGGCTTGCGTAGCTCCTCCCTTATTTAGCGTCTGTAAAAGATGGCATCATCTGCTGGCTACGGAAGTCATGCCTTCTCTTTATAAGCAAATAGGTAAGATGCATTTTCCTCAAGGAGATGTAAATGAGCGAGCTCTTCTTATAGATAAAATTTATAAGCTAGACGAGGGACTTCCGGAAATAGCAAAGGTTGCTGCAATCTTTAAGCAAGTCTTTAGTCTAGCTATAGCTCTTTCTCCATTAGAATTAGAATTTAAATGGAGAACCGAGGAAAAAAAATATCTTACCCTGGCTAATTACTCCTCTTATATGGTAAATACTAATCGCCTGTTAATGTGGAAAAAACTTCCAGGTGGAGAGGAATTCTTAGAGCAAGAAGAAATCAAGTACTTGCCTTTAGAAAGAAAAGGAGAGCTATTTGGAGGGTGGATTGAAGAGCATGGCAAAGAGATTACGTGTTTAAACTTAACAGAGAAGGGTTTAACCTTTTTACCCTTAGAGATAGTGTTGCTACCCCAGTTACAAGCGCTTTATCTAAGCAATAATCATCTCACAATTCTTCCTAGAGAGATAATACAACTTTCTCATCTAAAATGTCTTAATTTAAACGATAACCAGCTAAACACTCTTCCTGCTGAGTTAGGGCAGTTGTCTAATCTGCGAAGACTTTTATTAGAAGGTAACCAGCTTAATACCCTTCCAGTAGAGATAGGAAGACTTTCGCAGCTGCGAGAACTTTCCTTAGAAGTCAACCAGCTTATCTCCCTTCCTGCAGAAATAGGCCAGCTTGCTCAGCTAAAGAAATTAAACTTAAACTATAACCAGCTCAGCACCCTTCCAGCAGAGATAGGACAAATGTCTAAGCTGCAAAAACTTTTCTTAGAAGGTAACTATCTTATTACTCTTCCAGCAGAGATAGGGCAGCTATCCCAGTTGCAAACCCTTAGCTTAGAAAGTAACCAACTCGCTTTCCTTCCTGTAGAGATGGGTCAGTTAGCAAAGCTAAAAGACCTTGACTTAAAAGACAATCAGCTAACTCATCTTCCTAAAGAGATGGGACAGCTAACATATCTAGAAAGCCTTGTCGTAAGATGCAATCTGCTTACTAGCCTTCCTAAGGAGATATGTCAGTTGCTTCAGCTGAGACGGCTTGATATACGCTATAATCAGCTTACCTTCCTTCCTGTAGAGATAGAGCAGTTGAATAATAATGAAAACGTAATCCTTGATTTAATCGGAAATCCATTTGAAAGTATCCCTCATGTGCTAAAAGAGCGGTTTCACCCCTGGTATTGAAAAAATTTTAACAGTTACGTTACCGATCTAGCATTAGTCAAATTTTTTCATAAAAAAGCCCTGAGGCAGGCTTTAGGTAAGCGGTCACGGGGGTAATCAATTATTTCTTGGTAAGTAAAATAATTTGTAAAATTTATATTTGTCTAATCATAGTATGCAACCCTCATACGAACAGCTGTTTAAAGAAAATGCCTGGTTATGAGCTGAAAATGCAAAGTTAGAAAAGAAAAGAAGTTACGATAGGCTAAGACTTAAGCTGCTATTCTTCAACAATGAATGTGTTAGCCCCAAATATAATACTTAAATTAACTGCTAATGTTTCCGTTTTACTCGGTCTGCTACCACTCTTTTTTACTATGGAAATTTTTTGGCAGTTTGTAGATAAGCATCAAAAAGCTATTCCTTTATGGCTGCTATTAAACTTTTCTTTTATTTTTAATACTACAAAGAGAACTTGCTAGATAAAAGATCGCTTTATAAAAAGCTCAAATTTTTTATCATCCCATAAATTAATCATACCTTATTAAGAGTGAGGGAAAAAAGGGGCAGATAAGCCCCTTTTTAGGTCTCTTCCTATAGAAGGGTGCTAACTGAAAACCTTATTTTTTCTTAGGTTCTATATATATTATTTTGCATGTTTGATTTTCTTTAGGATAAATTTTACCGAGATGCTTTTTAGGCAGTATTTTAATGCGAGTATTAATGCCAACCAATTTGATAGGGTAACCAATTTTTTTATAAAAAGCCCTAGGCGCTCTTAAAGATGATAAACGTTACAAATAAGAATAAAATCAAATTTATTTATAGCGTTTTTAGGTTCTTTGAGAAATTTTTAATAGGACTGCATGGAATAAAAGGCGGTTTGGCTACTGTTGCCTATTTTTTCTTGAAAAAATAAAAAGCAAAATATTTTGCTCAATACACAATATGCCTCTCATCGGGTGTAATAACAATATAATTAAGTTGCAAAAGGATCTGTCAGTAGGCTTTATGCAATCCCTTAGCTTGGAAAAGGGATAGTGTGATAAAGCAATAAGGGGTAGAAGTTGCTAAAATTCTGAGACTCAATTTTTCTACCATCGAAAAACTAGAGCAAACTTCATTTGATTTTCAAGAAGGTGAGCTACGAAGAAGTAGGCCAATTATCATGCTATTAAACTTTGATAATTAACGCCATACAGGATCGTAATTTTGGCATTCACTGGTATGAGTTGTTGGGGGAGAAGAGGATTGTAATTGTATTTTAACTTTCTACAGGAGGTTGCCAACCAGGCAGCTCTTTTAAATCCCTCAGTCCAAAATGTTTAAGGAAGTAGGGAGTGATCCCGTAGAGAGTAGGGCGCCCGGGCGCTTCTAAGCGGCCTACAGATTCGACAAGTTGTCTCTCCAACAAACTTTGAAGTGTACCCGAGCTATCTACACCGCGGATAGCATCAATTTGAGGACGGGTGATAGGCTGCCGATAAGCAATAATGGCTAACACTTCAGCAGCAGCGGGAGAAAGCTTCTCTGTGCGCTTATTACGAAAAAGTAAATCGAGGTAAGGGCTATATTCTTTACAGGTACGTAAAATATAACCCTGGGCAATTTCTTCTAATCTAAAGGCGCGCTGTTGCAAGATAAATTCTTCCGCTAGCTCTTGCAATAAGTCTTGAATTTGGCGGGGTTTAAGAGGTTCAACAGCATCCAGCACTTCCCGGATTTTATTAAAGCTAAGCGGTTCACGGCTGACGAAAAGCAAGGCTTCTATGATTCTTTTAAGGCGTGTTCTTGTAGTTTTTTCAGTGGCTTTTTGTTCTATAGCCTGATTATTAACGGGAATGCCTGGAAGAGAGCCTTGGACATATTGCTTTTTAGGAGAAAAGTCTTTAGGAGCTGTAAGTTTGTCTGGAGGGGAAGGAGGAAGATCCTCAGAAGGAAGCAAAGGAATTAATTCGTCTGCTGTCGTTTCCATTTCTTGTTCGAAAAAGTTAATTTCTTTAGCCATAAATATTTATACGTTCATGCATAACAGTATTTTCTGAGAGGCAACATCCTTGATTAAATAGCTTTCACCAATTTTCATCAGTTCAAGTACAGCCAAGAAGATAACAATAATTTCTAGCTTGCTTGTAGCATTTACAAAAAGTTGTCCGATTTCAAGCTGATGATTGACCTTTAAATATTGACGAATAGCTTTAATTTTATCAGCAACTTTCCACTCTTCTTCGTGAATAAATTTTGCCGTTTTGATCGGCGCTTTAGCTAAAGCTTGCTTGAAGAGATCCGCTAAGTCTTCCAAAGTCAAATGCTCGATACCCAAGGGTTTATTATTTTCTCCTAGAGGCTCTGGCTCCCGTAAATAATAAGCACTTTGAGACATCTCCAGCTGGGTAAGGTTTTTAGCTGCTTCCTTAAAGCGGCAATAATCCAGTAATTGATGAATAATATCAAAACGGGGATCATGCTCCTCCTCTCCCAAAGAGAGAGGCTGTTCATGCGTAGGCAGAAGCATACGGCTTTTAAGCCATAAAAGAAAGGATGCCGAAGCAATAAATTCAGCCCCTGAATCTACAGAGGAGGCCTGCCATTCCTTTAGCTTTTGGGTATACTGCTCAGTAATTTTTTTTAAAGAAATCTCCACGGGATCAATCTCATGCTTCTGAACAAGATGGAGCAAAAAATCCAGCGATCCTTCAAAGTTATCTAGAGCAAATACATCTTCACTATATAAGTTTTTCATATCAATAAGTCTACTAGAGCAAGAATTCTCTATAAATATAAAAATCTTACCTTTAAGAAAAAATAAGTTAAAATCAGCCTATCGAAGATAAGAATAGATTGCTGATGAAAATAATTTTATAGTTTTTCAAAAATGTTGTTGTTAAACCTGGTGCTCTCTATAATCCGGAAAGAGGTGAAGAGTTTTATTTCACAGTTGACTCATTATTAGTAAACTATGGTCGAAGGATATGCGCTTGCTTAATCGTTTTAATTTATTTATCATCTTTATTTTTCTAACTAATTCTTTTCTTTTAGGCCAGGAAACCGAGCAGCTTAAAAGGCAAGATATTAGTAAAATTATGGAGCAAATTTTTGCTGAGCATTTAGGTCAGAAAACGATTGACAAGAAAATCTTAAAAAATGCTTTTAAAAATTATATCGATCAGTTTGATCCCGACCGTACCTATTTAACCCAAGCAGAGGTAGAGCCTTTCCTTGGATTAACTTCTGAGCAAATGGAAATCTACATTACCGCCTACAAAAATGAAGATTTTTCTTCTTTTGAAAAGCTTAATGCGATCATTCAAAGATCTATCCTGCGGGCACGCCAATATCGGCAAGAGCTTATAATAAATACCGAAGAGCTTTTCAAAGCAGCAGATGAGCGTCGTTCAAGCCATAAAAATACAGATGGATTAGAGCCTAATTTAAAGGGTTCATTTGCTTCTACTTTTGAGCAGATTAAAAGACGTATCAAAGAGCAGATGGTAGCTTTTATTCAGGCCGAGCAGAAAAGATATGGAAAAGCTCAGGTATCTAACTACAAATCCAAACTCCTTATCATGTTTGATCAGGCATTGAAAAATATTGAAGAGGGATATCTGTATCAAACGAGTGAGGGTAAGTCGTATAGTGAGGGTAAAAAAGAAAATGCTTTAGTTTTACATATTTTAAAAGCTTTAGCTAGTTCTTTAGACGCTCATACGGCTTTCTACAGTGATGCAGAAGCTTATGACATGAAAGTACGTCTTGAAAAAGAGTTTGATGGTATAGGAGTGGTGTTACGGTCTACTCCTCAAGGAATAATGATTTCTTCCCTAATCGAAGGTGGAGCAGCTTCTAAAAGCGGCAAAATTTTTGCTAATGATTATCTTCTGCAAATCAATGATAAGACCACGTCCGGCCAAACGTTGCCGGAGGTGATGAACACAATAAGAGCCTCAAAAGAGCCTTCTATAGAGCTGGTCATCAGTAGATCTTTCCAAGAAGAAAATGGAAAACAGATGGAAAAGCAGGAAACGATCATTCTTAAAAAAGAGTCTATTCCTATTAAAGGTGAGCGAATAGATATAAAACAGGAAAAAGTGGGCAACGGGATTATTGGCATCATCACCCTTCACTCTTTTTACCAAGGTGAAGATGGAACAGGTAGCGATAGTGATATGCAAAAAGCCCTAAAAGAATTAGATCGAAAAGGTAATTTGCGAGGGCTAATTTTAGATTTACGGGAAAATAGTGGGGGCTTTCTTAGCCAAGCTGTAAAGGTAGCTGGCCTATTTATTTCCAACGGTATCGTTGTAATTTCTAAATATTCTGACGGAGAAAAGCGTATTTATCGCGATATAGATGTGAGGACTGCTTATCAGGGGCCCCTTATTATTTTGACTTCAAAAGCTACCGCTTCTGCTGCTGAAATTGTGGCGCAAGCTTTACAGGATTATGGGGTGGGCTTAATTGTTGGAGACGAACATACCTATGGAAAGGGCACTATTCAAAGTCAAACAGTGACGGGCAATGAGGGAGAAACCACTTCTTTTTTTAAGGTGACGGTGGGTAAATATTACACGGTCTCAGGAAAAACTCCTCAATTGGAGGGAGTAAAAGCTGATATCGTCGTACCTGGCCCTTATCATAATGAACCTATTGGAGAGGAATATTTAGAGCATCCGTGGAAGCCCGATTTTATTAAGGCAGATTTTGAAGATAGTCTTCAAGATCTTGAGCCTAGTGTAAAGTCTTGGTATATGAAATACTATACGCCTACTCTTCAAGCTAAGGTCTCAATGTGGCGAGAAATGTTGCCCTATTTAAAGAAAAATAGCGCTTATCGCATCGAAAACAATAAAAATTATCAAATGTTTCTAAAGCAAAAGAAAGAAGGAAATGGGGATGACATAAGGCTTTCTGGATCCTCTATCGAAGATGAACCTGGCAAGGAATCAAACAATTATGGTAAAGAAGATCTACAGATGCAAGAAACTATAAATGTACTCAAAGATATGATTTATTTGCATAGCAAAAAACGTCAGAATCAAGAGGTTAAAGGCGCTACTGCTTCTCTTCAAGCTGCTACAGCAAATTAATGTTTGCATAAAAAAGGGATGATAGTCTATCTTGCTTACTTATCTCTGGCCAGATAGCTCAGTCGGTAGAGCAGAGGACTGAAAATCCTTGTGTCGCTGGTTCGATTCCAGTTCTGGCCACTTTAGCCGGATTAATCTATTAATCCGGCTTTTTTTTGTCCTTTTCTTATTAGGCTTTGCTTTAGAGCAATCGTGATTTAATTTTAAAAATTTTAGAGGTGCTTTAAAAAAGCTAGCTATAGCTTGGTTTCGTTGCCAACTTATAATCGAACAAGCAAAGCGCTTAAAAAGCGCGTGGTTAGGGCTTAACAAGCAAGCAAATGCGCAAATTTTTTTCTTTTTGATTTTTTAATGTTAATTTGGATAAAGAGGAAAAAAGCGATAAGAGCAAATTTCAATCCTTACTTTAACTACTTCTAATGGGCTAGATATAGCTCTTTTTAGCTTGTTGTCAGAAGAAGATTTAGGCATTTCCCTTTAGTTAGTGAGCCATGGAAGCAGCTAGCAGAAGACTCATTTTTACAGAAAAAGCTATTTTGCCGGCTTTAGAGCAACTATACCTCGATTAAAGCTCCAGCTGGCAAAAGATTTATAAGAAAGAGCATATTCCTAGAAATTTGTACTTCTCTTTTTCCCCGGAATATTTTCATCATCCAATGCATAACTTTTGCTGACTGGCACCTTAAGAAAGTTTAGAAGAGAAAGCCGAGAAAGTCCTAGCCTTCTTGAAATGATGATAGGGACTGCCCAGCTTAATAAATTAAATAAAGATTTTTCCGCATTGATTAGTTACATGATCCTTTTTCTTTTTGTTAGCCTATTCTCAAAAATAGCTATCAGCGCTTAAGTCAATATGCCATCCAAGCGATCTTAAGGTATAAAAGACATGATCTTAAAGAAGCGATTAAGCTTGAAAATTTTTTGAAAAGTTAAAAGAGTAAGGTTCAACAGAATAGCCGATCTTAATCCCTACCAACTACTTATAAGCCTAAACTACCCTTTATAGGCCATTAGGTTAAATGCTGTATCTATTAATGGGGTAGCTAATAAGGCGATCGATTGGATGCTGTTGAATAAATTTAAGTTTTTCTCTTTTAGCAGCTAATTCCCATTTCTCAGTATGTTGAAGGTCAAGGAGAGGGGTGGGGGAGAGCCGATTTACTTTCTTTGCTTTCTCTAAATAAGAGGTGATAGCCTCGTAAGCTTTCCATTCAGATCTTAAACTTTCAAGTTTAGAGGTATAAACTAAATTAATTAATTTACCTAATGAAACGGGATAACATGCGGCTTTTTCACTTACATTTCTTAAGAGCTTGATAGCTAAGTGAGGATGCTCATCTGCGGCCGAAAGACAAAAGTTACCTAAAACATCATATAACTCATTTTTTATGGGTTCAGGTAGGAGGGGATCAATGTAGCTGGTGATTTGATACTCATGCTTTATTAAACCTATAAGGATGTTTTTTTTAATAGCATAGGTGTTTAGGTCCTTAGCAATTAAAAAGCTTTCAAGAAATTGGGAAAGAGGGCCTAATGGCGGAATCCAAAAGTCAGGTGCAGGTGCAAGACTTGCTTCTACATTTTTTAGTATTGAGTGGTAAGCAACTATTTTGGAAATTGCAGTGCAAGGACTTTGCTGGACTTCTTCGTTAACCGTCTGTTGCATGATGAAGTCACCAAATATATAGGCTCCAAAAAGATGATGGAGCTCATCTTCTAGTCGATTTTGGAGTTTATAGATTTTAGCTTTGCAATAATAGGCCTGAGCAACCAAGGCTTTGGATAAGTGTTTCTGTTGGATAACTTGTTCAAATAAATCTAAAACTTTTTGGGGCTCTCCCGCCTCAGGCTCTTTTTCTATTAGTTGCGTCAAGCTATTTAGGCTTTTAGCTAGTATTGCTTCTTCCTGCTTTTCATCCAGCAAAAGACAAGTAAATAATTGCATCGCCTCGGGCAAGCATTGTTCAATCTCATTTCCCCCTTTATATAACATCTCTGCGTAATTTAACTGCGCTTGGCTGACAAGTTGGGGAGCTTCTTTTAAATAATCTTTAGCCTCGATAATTTGCTTAAATAATAAGATAGCATCGGGCCAATTGAGAGAGTTCTCGTCATCTCCATCGCGAAAAATAGTAGCTAATCCTAGCCCAGCTTTAGCCAAAAGAAGATCATTTTTATAAGAACTCTCCAACACTTCTTTGTATAAACTTTGGGAGAGTGCCAAATTTTTAGTGATATCAGGTAAATCCTGACGCAAAATGTCAGCTTTAGAGCATTTGGACATGAGCGAATAGACTATATGGCTATCATGCGTAGAAGAAAAATCGATGACTTCATTAAAAAGGGCAAGAGCTTTAGAAGCTTTGCCATGAGAAAAATACAACTCTGCTAAACAAAACTTGGGTTCTATTTGCCCTTCCAAAGCGATATTAGTCTCTAAAGACTTTTCATAGTAAAAAATGGCTTTTTCTACTACAGGTTCTAAGTCTTTGCTGCCCATGCCATACATATAAGCTTTTCCTACGTAAGCTAGATGTGTGAGGTAAGAGCAAGGATACATCTTTTCTAAAACAAGGCGAGAAAACTCGAAAAAAAGATCCCATTTTCTCTCATCAAAGTCTGTGAGCTCTTGAGGAGAAAAATCTGCTAGCGCTGCATTGTATAACTCATCAGCATCTAACCAACTCTGCTCGCCAGAGTAAGTGCTAGCTGTTAAAATCTCTGCAGATTGCAGGCAAGCTATTCCTCGTATGTAGGTAAATATAGAGCTGACTTGCTGGGTATGAATGCTTTTATACAAGCTTAATATTTTTTGCTCATCATGATTGATAGATTGTGTACGTAAGCGTTCAGCTAGACAAAATCTCCCTAAAATTGCAAGAGGATGGTCTTCTGGATAATTATCGATGATAGTTTCTATAGATGAAGCATTTACTAAGCTAGGATTATAAAGCCCGATAAGCTCTATACTCAATAAAGCTTTGTGTTTCTCTTCTTCTTCCAGCCAGCTAGAATGTCGGAGTGTGTCAAATAGTTCTAAGAATGAACCCTCGTTAAGCTTGGCTTCATTATTATATGCAAGGATAATCTGGCTGTTTAGCTTAGCTTTAATGATTGTTTCTGAGCTCTGATGAGGCTCATCAAGAATTTCTTTTAAAAATATTTGCGCTTTTTCAAGCTGGCCTTGAGCCAGCAGCCTTTCCGCTTTAGCTAACTTCTCGCGCCCAGCATGCTGGGAAGAAGGTAAGTAGAAAAGTGAGGGGATGATTGCAAATGCCTGCATAACTATAAATCAGTTTTTTTATTTAAAGAACCCATACTAAGAGTTAGCTCGGATATTTTCAATATATTTATAACTTAACTGAAAAGGACGTAAGAATTTAGGAGAGAAGAAGAATTACAAGCTTATCCCCTCCATCGTTATCAAACAAAGCACAAAAGGCCTAGCGATTATTAATTGTATTGGAAAAGTATGTTGGGCATCATTTTTATGAGAAGCATGGGCAGTAGGTTGCCCGAAAAGAGGATTCAGCTGCTTTTAAACCACACTTTTTTATTGACAAGAGACCGGCTCTTTTGGTGGCTTTAGATTTCGATTGATTGGAATACATCTAATGCGCTATACTGCACACAGTTTATTGATATTCTTAAAAAAACTTTATCGTTTTACAATGCCTAAGGGGGCTAGAATGAGTTCCAACAAATCATACGCGATTATCAAAACTGGCGGAAAGCAGTATCGTGTAGCTAAAGATGACATCATCCAAGTAGAAATGCTTGACGCAGAGCCAGGAGAAAAAGTTGAATTTGCTGAAGTGCTTTTTGTCGGTGAAGAAAACTCTTCCCATGTTAGCGCCCAAGCTTTAGAAGGCTTCAAAGTTATGGGTGAGCTGCTAGATATTGTAGCTGGTCCTAAGGTTGTAAGCTTAAAATACAAACCGAGTCATAATAATTACAGGAAGTTTGGCCACCGCCAACATTATGCACGTGTAAAAATTACTGAGATTGCCAAAGCATAAGGAAGGAGAATTATGGCACATAAGAAAGGACAGGGTTCAACCCGTAACGGACGCGACTCTCACTCAAAGCGTCTTGGAATAAAAGTAGGGATGGGTGAAATCGTCAAGACAGGTAGTGTCTTGGTTAGACAAAGGGGCACTAAATGGCACCCCGGTAAAAATGTAGGCCGTGGTAGCGATGATACGCTTTTTGCTCTTGCTGATGGAAGCGTTTCTTTTCGTAAATCCGATCGCACTTACGTCTCTATCGAAGCTGGAGCCTAACCATTTTAGAGCTATAGAAAGAGGAATGATGAGCATTAATTCTTCTCTTCATTCTTCTTCGTCAATTATTATTCTCTTTTAACTCTCCCTTTTTATATAAAAATATGTTTGTTGATCGTGTGACTATAGATCTAGCTGCCGGTAAAGGCGGAAATGGTGTTATTGCTTGGCGGCGGGAAAAGTATATCCCTAAGGGAGGGCCCTGCGGTGGCAATGGAGGTAAGGGCGGTTCGCTTATCCTTCAAGCCGATGCCCAAGTTTTTTCCTTGGAGTGGTTTCGCAATCGCCGCATTTTAAAAGCAGAAAATGGCCGTGAAGGGGGTCCCAATTGCCAGCAAGGACGCAATGGCAAAGACCTTGTTCTGAAAGTTCCTTGTGGCACGTTGGTAAAAAATGTTCATACGGGTGAAATTCTTCATGACTTTACCCAGGATGGAGAGAAGTGGGAAATTTGTAAAGGCGGCCGAGGTGGGCGCGGTAATGATAGCTTTAAGTCTCCTACCAATCGAGCACCCAATACACGCACCGAAGGCACCGAAGGTCAAGCCTGTAGCGTAGAATTAGAGCTAAAATTAATTGCTGATGTAGGATTGGTAGGCTTTCCTAATGCTGGAAAATCCACACTGTTTTCCTCTTTGGCTTCTGTCAAAGTAAAAATAGCTCCCTATCCTTTTACTACCTTACGACCTAACCTGGGTTTTATTACTTATAAAGAGCATCAACGCATTTTTATTGCTGATATTCCCGGGATTATCCAAGGCGCTCATTGCAACCGAGGATTAGGCTTTGAATTTTTAAGACACATCGAACGTACAAAACTTTTATTATTTGTCTTAGATGCTTCAGGGATCGATGGACGAGATCCCAGCGCGGACTTTGAAGTATTACGTCATGAAATTCAGGCTTATAATCCTGAAATGCTCGAGCGTCCTTATCTTATCGTGTTAAATAAGATAGATACCGAAGAAGCTTCTCAGCATATTAAAGTCTTTTTAAAGAATAAGTTTGCTGCTAAGGAGAAGATTTTTCAAATTTCAGCTATGCTGGGTAATGGCTTGCCCGAATTACGTGAAGCTATTCGTTTAAATATTCAATCGTTAGCGTAATCCACTTATTCTTTAAAAGAATTTAAGGCAGAGAGCCCTCAATAGCTGCCTCTAAAAAAAATTTAAGAATTAGCGCGGTAGAGTATTTTGTTAGCTTGTGCACTAACAACTTCTATAAATTATGCCTCCTCGAGGCACATCTGCAGCGTTTCATTCCAATCGGGGAGTTGAATACCAAATGTTTTTTCTGTTTTCTCGTGACTTAGTAAAGAATTATGAGGGCGTTGGGCAGCTACTGGATAGGCTGATGAGGGAATATTTACAAGTGTAGGCACCTTTACTCCTTTTTTAAGACTTTGCCAGTCAAAGATAGCTTTAGCAAAGCCGAACCAAGAGGTTTTGCCGCGACAGGTAAGATTGTAAATGCCATCCTGTCCTTCATAACGGGCTATCACTTGCGCTGTAGCCTCTGCAATTAAACGGCTCCAGGTAGGAGCACCGATTTGGTCGCCTACAATCTTTAATGTATCTTTCTCTAGCCCTAATCTTAGCATAGTTAGCAAAAAATTGTGGCCTCGATTTCCATAAACCCAGCTAGTACGTAAGATTACATGAGCGCAGCCTGAGGCCTGAATAGCACGATCTCCTTCAAGTTTAGAGTAGCCGTAAAAATTTTGAGGATTAGGAACAGTATCTTCAGCAGAAGGACTGGGCGAGCATCCATCAAAGACATAATCACTGGAATAGTGAATGAGAAGCGCATTAAGCTTTTTAGCCTCTTCAGCAAGAATTTGAGGAGCCCGTGCATTGATGGCCATACAAGCTTCCTGCTCAACTTCAGCTTTGTCAACCGCTGTATAGGCCGCTGCATTAACGATCATATGGGGCTTTAATCCGTTTAGAAGCTCGCGAATAGAGAGAGGAGAAGCAAGGTTTAAGGCTTCCCGGTCATAAGTAATAAGCTGCCCCAGAGGTGAAAGAGTGCGACAGAGCTCCCAACCTACTTGCCCTCGCTTGCCTAGGATAAGAATTTTTTTCATAGGAATACCTCGGCATCTTTGAATAAATTTCCCTGTTGATCTTTAGCCGAAAGAATAGGTAAAGCTCCCTGAAGGGGCCACTCGATGGCTAAATCTGGATCATTCCAAATAATTGTACGCTCCGATGAAGGATCATAAAAATCAGATGTTTTATATAGAAAGTCGGCCTGTTCTGACAACACTAGAAAACCATGGGCAAAGCCTTTAGGAATCCATAACATTCGTTTATTCTGCGCGGATAATATTAATCCTACCCACTGGCCGAAAGTAGGCGAATGTTTGCGTAAGTCTACAGCTACATCATAAACTTCACCGCTAACGACCCGAACAAGCTTTCCTTGGGGTTGATGAATCTGATAGTGGAGCCCCCGTAAGACATGTTTAGGAGAATGGGAGTGATTGTCTTGGACAAAAACATCATGAATATGAGCTTTTTCGCGAAACATCGTTAAATTAAAACTTTCAAAAAAAAAGCCGCGGGCATCCCCGAAAACCTGGGGTTCTATAATTTTGACTTCAGGTATAGATGTTCCAAGGACTTGCATAAATTTACCTTTAGGGATGAGAGTGATAAATTATCTTAAGAAGGTGCAGGTTTTGATACAATCAAAAAACCTCTATCTTCTAAATATTGAGAAAAAAGTTTTCGTGTAATTAATACTATGAGGATAGGCTGGCAAAAATTACTAGCATTGGCTTTTGCCAGGTTGCTCTTATCTAATTTTTCTCTCGAGTTCTGTATCTATCGCTAATAACTTAATGATGTTGGTAAGTAGGTTTACTATCTTTTTTCTGCATGAAGGATTCGACTAATAGTAGAGCAAAAGTAAAAGGGGATTTTTGCTTTCTTTACGAAAAAGTAGATCCATTAGATTTACATTATGTTGAGCTTAAAGCAAAGGATGATGAAGATAGATCGCTAACATAAGAAACTTATATTAAAGAAGCCTTCCTTATTTAGGTTGCTTATTTTTAGCTTCTAAAGAAGCCAGACTCCAAAGATGAATTCAAAGTAGCAAAAGATAGAGAAAAAAACAAATAGAAATAATATGGCAGACATAAGTCATTATAAAATAGGAAAAGGCTTACCTGCCGAATAAGAATTCTAAAAAAAGTTTTTTGTTTTCATAGGATAATGTATAAAGCGTTTAGATAATGAGAATGTTTTTCAATTTTTGTTTTTAATTATTGCTTTTTCTTCACAAGGACTTAGCAGGGCAGGGGCTTGCATGAAAATTTTAGTGGTAAATGGGGGGTCAAGTTCTTTTAAATTTGCTTTATTTGAAGCAAAAAGCGTTTTTTTGCGCGATCTTGAGCCCTTATGGCAAAAGACTATAGAATTTGAAAATAGCTATGAAGATCGCCGAGCAGCTATTAAGAAAGCATTTAAGGAAGTTCCCACGCCCATTGATAGAATTGGCCATCGTATCGTCCATGGAGGCTGCCTCTTTCAAAAGCCTACTTTCCTTACTCCTGAGACTATAAAGCTTCTTCAAAAACTGTCTCATTTAGCTCCTTTACATAACCCAATAAATTTGCAAGGAATAGAGGAGGCAGAGTGTTATTTTCCCGCTGCCCCACAAATAGGAGTATTTGATACAGCCTTTTACACTAGCATGCCCGAAGTAGCATGGACTTATCCTCTCCCTAGTGAATGGACCAAAGAGGGAATTCGTCGTTATGGGTTTCATGGAATTAGCCATCAGTATTGCATGGAAACCATTCAAGAGAGGTTAGGTTCCGATAATCATAAATTGATTACGTGTCATTTAGGAAATGGTTCCTCTTGTACCGCTATTTTAAATGGAAAAGGGATAGATACGACTATGGGATTTACTCCTTTGGAGGGATTAATGATGGGAACACGCAGCGGTTCTATCGATCCTGGTATTATTCTTTACCTCCAAAAACAGAAAAACATGACTATTGAGGAAGTAGATCATTGCTTAAATAAAAAATCAGGTTTATTAGGTATTGGGGGTAGCTTCGATATGCGTAAGATTTTAAAAGCTGCAGAGATGAAAGATTCTCGAGCTATTTTAGCTTTAGATTTATATGTACATTGTTTGAAAAAAGCGATAGGAGCCTTAGCATCTACCTTAAATGGCCTAGATACTCTATGCTTTACTGGAGGAATTGGAGAGAATGCTGTCCCAGTAAGGCAAAAGGCTATAGAGGGCCTTGAATATTTGGGTGTTAAAGTAGATTCTAACTTAAACGGCACATGGAAAGATAATGGAGAGATATCACCAGCCGGTTCTAAAGTAAAGGTTTTTGTGGTGCATGTGCGTGAAGAGTGGTTAATTGCTAAAGAATGCTTCAATTTAAAATAGAGATTCATTAAAAAATTATGAGCTAATTAGCAATTTCTTAAAGAGAAATAAGCGCAGTAAAGAATGAGGTAAAAAATTAAATTCCACGATTTAATATTTACCATTCCTTAATACTACTCTTTAAGCAAACTACTATATACTCAATCTTCTTAGACCTGTTTCCTCTACGTAAGAAGACGATTTTATAAAATATGAAGTGGCATAAAGGCTAGCTCAAAAGCGTATAACCTGAAAGTTAAATTTTTTAGGTGATAAATGTCAGCCTGTATTTCTTCATCTATTCCTGCTGAGATAGAGAGCTGCATGAAAAGTCAAATCTCGAGTTTAAAGAAAATTAGCTGAAAAGTATTCCAGATGAGATAAAGCCACCTTTTAGGTTATAGCTGAAAAAGCTTGCATTTGCATCATCTAGCTTGTTAGACAGAAGGGTTTGAGAATACAGATCACCTTCAGACTCATTAAGGAATCACTACTCTCCGAGGGGGGGCTCTTCTGGTTAAAAGTTAAAAAGAATTTCTTATGGTTTTTATATTAATAACTTGCTTAAGCTTTCCTAAGCTGTGCCTAGCTATTGTGTTTTTTTTTATATAGAGCGGGCCAAAAATAACATCAAAATATATCTTTATTTTAAAGAGGCCGTATAATGAATCCTAGCTCTTTCCTCTCCATTGAACATCTACCTAATGAAATATTAGTTCCTATTTTAAAGACTTGCGCTAGCCCTTCCTTATCTAGGGTTTGTACAAGATGGCGACACTTATTGAATACTGAAATAATGCCCTCTCTTTATAAGCAAATAGGTCAAATACATGCTCTTCAGCTAGATGTAACCGAGCGGGCTCTTATCATAGATAAGATTTATAAGCTAGAAGCTAATCTCCCTGAAGCCACAAAAATAACTACAATTTTTAGACATCTCTTTATCTTAGCTAAGTCTTTTTCTCCTTTAGAACTTGAAGATAAACCTACGGAAACAAGATATTTTACTCTGGATAACTACTTCTCTTATCTTATAAATATTAATCGCCTTTTATTTTGGAAAAATCTTCCTGGTGGGCAGCACTACTTAAATCAAGAGGAAATCGAAGCCCTGCCTTTAGCAAGTAGGGGAGAGATTTTTAAAGAGTGGATTGAAAAGTATAATAAAGATATTGAGAGCCTAGGCTTAATAAGCATTGGCTTGACTTTTTTATCTAAAGAGATAGGGCAGCTATCTCAACTAACAAGGCTTCATTTAATTAATAACCAACTCACTATTCTTCCTGCAGAGATAGGCCATTTATCGCGACTGAAATATTTTATGTTAAATGATAACTATCTTACTACTCTCCCAGCAGAGATAGGACAATTATCGCAATTGAGATGGTTAGAATTAACTGACAACCATCTGACTACTCTTCCAGCAGAGATTGGGCAGCTATCCCAGCTAGTAAGACTTCACTTAGGTAAAAACCAACTCACTGCTCTTCCATCAGAGATAGGGTAATTATCGCAATTGAGATGGTTAGAATTAACTGACAACCATCTGACTACTCTTCCAGCAGAGATTGGGCAGCTATCCCAGTTGGAAACACTTGACTTAAATGATAACCAGCTCACCATTTTTCCTTTAGAGGTCACGGAGCTTTTCCAGCTAAAAAATCTTGAGCTAAGCAACAACCTTCTCGCTGGCCTTCCCCCCGAGATAGGGCATTTATTTCATCTGGAATTACTTTCTTTAGACGATAACCATCTTACTGACCTTCCTCCCGAGATAGGGCATTTATTTCATTTGAGAGCGCTTTATTTAAACGATAACCAGCTTACCTCCCTTCCAGCAGAGTTAGGGCGGTTGCCTAGTCTGCGAAGACTTTATGTACGCTTTAACCAACTCACCTCTCTTCCTTCAGAAATAAAGCCATCATATGAACGGTTATACATAGAGTTGGAAGGAAATCCGTTGGAATATAATTCAGGTAAACTAGCCAGTTTTTAGGCTGTGGCTGAAAAAGTTTGTATCTTCAAGACTAGTTTATTAAAGGGAAAAGGGCTAGAGGCGAAGAAAATGTCGTAATTATAGAATTTAAGGCAGAAGGCAAAAAAAGCGGGATTTTCTTAAAGAAGTAAAAAAATATAGCCTTTACTTTAAATTGCATACCTTTTCATTACCTCTTCATAGAATGGCTAATCACCATAAAAAGTTGCAGATTAGCCAGGCCAAAGATGGCTACAAAACTATTCTTAAAAGCTTTAAGCGCGGCTTTACCTTTTGTTTTATGATGTTAAATTATAGGAAGAAATTATAAAGCTTAGGAATGTTGTAGAGTCTTAAATCAGTTTTCTTCTTAAAAACTTCTCTTTTTCTATATAAATGGTTGCGTAAAAACAGTCTGCACGCTAGGATATCTGTTTAATCAGCGTATTTATGGAAAGATGGCTGAGTGGCCGAAAGCACGTCCCTGCTAAGGACGCATACCTCTCAAGGGTATCGAGGGTTCGAATCCCTCTCTTTCCGTAGTTAACTTAAGGCTATGCAAGTTAACAAAGCTTGTGATAGATCTTACTCATATTTTATTTATCGGAAGAGATAGTTAAGCTAGTCTTCCGAGCTCTTTTCATCCCATATTTTCCTAGTAAGGTGAGCACGTAAGTTAAGCCTGCCACTAGCGCAATCGTTGCTCCGCCGGGCCAATCCATATAAAAAGCTGCTTGCATTCCGAATAAGCAAAATCCTATGCTGATACAAATCGCAATGGCCATCATTCGAGAAAGCCTAGTTGTGAATAGATTGGCAATCGCAGCGGGAATTGTAAGCATGGTCATCACTAAGATAATACCCACCACTTGAATCAAAAGCACAATGGAAACAGCCGTTAACACTAGTAATAAAAGATAAAGTGAATTAACAGAGATACCTTGGAGCTGAGCTTGTTCTTCATCAAAACAAATGGCTAAAAAGCGTTTATGTAGACAAAGCACTGTCAAAAAGATGACGATATCTAAAATAAGCAAGATTTTTAGATCAGTAGGGGTGACCCATAAGATATTTCCAATGAGAAAATTGGTGAGCTCAACATTAAAACCAGGGGTTTGTGAGATAAATAGAATTCCTACCGCCATACCTATCGACCAAATGGCAGCAATGACAGTATCCTCACGTTGGCGATAATGAAGATGAATCCATCCGATGAGCAAAGAAGAAGCTATGGCTGCAATAAGAGCACCTAGCAAAGGCGAGGCCCCTACCACGCCTTTAGCCCTTTCTAACCATAAGCAAATACCTATCCCGCTAAGAACGGCATGCGAGATGCTGCCACAAATAAAAATAATTCTTTTTACTACCACGTAAGAGCCTATAATTCCGCTCACAAATGAAGCTGCTATCCCAGCTAATATAGCTGCTAGTAAAAGCGGATTGGTATGTAAGGCGTCAAAAAAAGAGGTCATTGAATTTCTCGCTTTAACTGAATCAAAGGTGAATGGTAAAGACCCATAGCGAAATGTTCACAAACTTCTTCTGGCTTTAACAATAAAGCTGTGTTTTGGACGAGAAGAACCTGTCTTACTTGTTCGATCGCTGTGTTTAAATCATGGGTTACCATAAGAATAGTCATTTTTTGGCGAAGGCTGTATAAAATATCATAAATATCAGCTTCTGCTTGTGAATCCACATGAGCTGTCGGTTCGTCTAACAGCAGGAGCTGCGGATCTGAGATTAAAGCTCTAGCAATCAATGCTCGCTGAGCTTGCCCACCAGATAATGTACCAAAAGGTTTGTTATGAAAGTTGGGTAACTTTACGCGATTTAAAGCTTCTTTAGCAGCTTCTTTATCAGCTGAAGAGAACTTTCCATACCAGGGGAGCCTAGAGAGGCGCCCAGCTAAAACCACTTCTAAAACAGAAATGGGAAACTCGCGATCATAACGATGTGTTTGAGGGACATAGGCAATTTGATGGCGAGAGGATTGAGGCGGTGATCCTAAAATTTCTATTTTACCAGAAGAGGGTTTTAAAAATCCCATCAACAGCTTAAGAAGAGTGGTTTTACCCCCGCCGTTAGGTCCTATAATACCAATGAAATCATTCGACTCAATAGTTAAATGGATGTCAGTAAGCACGGGCGTTTCGGCGTAGGCGAAATTGAGATGATCTATATGGATAACAGGAGGCATCAAGAAAAGCCTTTAGACTAAATTTAATGGTTTTTTATATTAAAGTCTTTAGAATTAATTTGTCCATCTATCTCTGAAGTCCGGAAAATTAGCTAATATTCTTGAGCCTTCCTGATAAGAAGATTAGACGATTTCTATCAATTTTAAGTGCTAGGTTTTTTGATTGATTGTTAAAAGGGTTTTTTTAGAGGTGCCTCTGCTCACAACAAATTTTAAGAAGGAAAAAGGTACAGGATAAGGAACGAAAATTCCTCAGCAAATTAGGTGCATACACCCAGCTTTGGGTGAGCAGGCAAAATTTCAGTTAGGTGGTCAATTGTAGGGCGGGAAAAGTTGATCTACTTTCTTCTTGTAGGTTATTCGATAGGGAATAAAGAAAACATGGTAAAAGCTTAAGCTACTCATACATTCAAGAAAGACATGAGGTAAGCTTTAAGATAAAGAATATTTGCCAAAGCTTCTTTTAAGCATAAGAAAAAGTGGGGCAAATTTCTTTTAAGAGGCCCCAAAAGCTTTAGCAATATCTCGCATGCTCTCAAAGTAATTTTCAGCATAAGGATTTAGATTAACTAGGCGAGCACCTAATTGGGCGGCGATCAATTTGGCCCCTTTACTACTGTATTGAACTTGCACGAAAATAGTTTTTATATGATGGCTCTGAGCCTCTTTAATCAATCGAGTAAGCTGTTGAGGGGTAGGATCTTTCCCTTCAAACTCAATGGAGAGCTGTCGGCAATTATATTCGCGACAAAAATAAGCATAAGCTGGGTGAGAGACCATTAGCACAGGATTATGAGGCTTACTTAAAAGAGTATGAATCTCCTGATGGAGGTGATCGAGCTCTTGATGAAAGTGAGCTAAATTGTCTTGATATAGCGAGGCATTCTCTGGATAGGTTGTGATTAAGGCTTTTGCAATAGTGCTAGCTTGAATTTTAGCTTGAATGGGGCTTAGCCAATAATGAAGATCATAGCTGTTTTCTTGAGAGTGACAGCAACGGTGAGGATGTTTGCTCTCATAAGAAATAAGATCAAGATTTTGCCTTAAATCGATCAATTGCATGCGTGGATTATAGCTTTTTAAGGCTGACTTAACTTTTGGCTCAAATCCTTCTCCTACGTAAAACCAAAGATCAGCTTTAGTAGCCTCTAGCATCTGTTTAGGCGTCGGCTCATAAGTATGAGCGCTAGCGCCCGCAGGCACCATAACTCCTACTTGAAGAGTAGGCCCAGCAAGCTTTTCTACAAAAAATTTGTGAGGAGCTACACTCACTAGCACATAATGAGAGCGCGCTGAATTTTCACTAGAAAACATCGGATGGGGTAGCGAAAAAAAAGAGAGGAAAATAGTGAAAAATATTAAATGTTTTTTAAAGCTTATCATCATAAATAATAGTTATAAGATAAATAATTTACCTCTACTATGCTGAGAATTAAGAATTAAAGCAAGTAATTAAAATATAAATAAAGATTTTAAAAAAAGTTTATAAACGTTTTCTCATGTAGCAATGAATGCAATTTGCTAATGAAAAAAAACGAAAGATCAAACGATTAAAGTTTTTTATTCTTGCAACTTATTTTAAAGATGGATTAATCTACTGCAGATTCCTTAATCTTGGAGAGGTGTCCGAGTGGCTTAAGGAGCACGCTTGGAAAGCGTGTGTACGCTTTTAAACGTACCGTGGGTTCGAATCCCACCCTCTCCGTCCTATTTACCTGAGTAAATTTTTCTTTTTTACTTCAGCAAAAGGCAGATAAAGCTTTAAAGCGTTGCATTTGGCGGGCTTTTCAGAAGAAGACATGAATTTTAGACTCCTCCATCTGCTTTGCTTTCTCTTTATATTTGGCTTAAGCTTTTTTCACACTTTGTCCTTCTTTCACCTTCAACGAAGGCGTGGTAAAATGCATTAATTTTTTGAGCTTATCCAACTTAAAATTTCATACGTTTTTAAGAATGCAAAACGCTATTCTAGACAAACCCTTTTTCATCATATAAGAGCTATCCTAATAATCATAAGGCCTGCCCAATGCACTTGGACCTTGCCTCAAGAGAAATACAATCTTGCTTTAAGTTTAAATAGGGGAGGATTTGCTAATTCTAATAGACAAACCCAATAAAGCAGCTTCTATGGGTATTCGCAGGATCTTTCTAGCTCCTTACCTGGGGTAAGGGGCTATGGTTTATAATAGGAAAACCTGGGAGAAAAATCGCCACTTTTTAAACCTTACTCCTTTAGGTGCAAGAAGGCCTTTGATTTTCGCTTTTAATGCCAATGTAAATATCGAGTATTGCATTCTGATGATTGCTTGCACGATCATCGTAAATTTCAAAATCAGCCAAATATTCTCTTTCCCCACCCAAATCCTGAGCGGACATCGACCAAATTTCTTGCCACATATTAATGCATAGGGAAGGTAGGGTACCTGGATTGCTTGTAAATTTTACGTAATTTCGAGCAGGTATAACAAGGGCGGAAAATCCTTCAGCCATTTCAGCGAATTTGCTGACTTCTTCACCAATAAAATAAGTATAGTCTCCTTTAAGATCAGATTCATAATCGGTATAAACGCAATGGGTTATACCTGGTTTTGCGCGATAAAGAATTTTTTCTGAGCATGCACCTTGGAAGTAGGTTTGGATTGTTGAGCTAATTTTAGCAGAGGATGGGTCCTTCTCCAATGAATTGTTAGTGCGGCTTGTAATGCCCACCAGTTTAATTTCTGGTAATTGTATTATCGTTTTGAGCATGAGCTAAATTCCTTTAAGATCACCAAAGTTTTAGTTAAGCCCTCTAGATTTTTGAGGCAGTAAATATTGAAATGCCTCTTTTCCTAGCTAAGCTAAAGGGGTCAATTTATTATTTTTCTCTTCACACTTTAGCTAGGAGATTTAAATGTAGAAAATATTATATAGAAACTCTCTCACGAAGAATAGAAAAAAAGCTTCCCTACTCTTTTCTATTTTTTCAAAGCTTGTGAATCTTTTAGCTTAATCCCTTATAGCTAAGCTTTTATCCTAGGGATCCTTTATTTTTCTTTGGAAATTGACCTTAATTTTAATGCAATTGGTTTAAAGCATGCATAACAGCTTCTCTTGTTGTATCTATTTGATGGTTAATCTGTGAGACACTATTATGGTTTGTAGCTAAGTTTTTCCAATGCACACTCCATATTTTAGCTAGCTGTTTAAGATTCTCTGGGACAGGGGAGGGGAGAAGGATAACAATGTCACTCATCATGGCAATATAATTCCATCCTTCAATAGCCTCTATTTTTGAATGCGTTTCTTTGTATAAAGTGGTGTTAACAACAGCTTGCAGTCCTCCTAAGTTTTTGAGCATTTCAAAGCCTGCTTGGCGGGTGTTTCTATTTTTTTCTGTTTGCTCTAATCGCCAGGTGTTTACAGCTAAAGCAATGACGGCCACTATTAAGCTAATGATAGCTACCGCGTTGTTATATAATTGATGACGAAAGGTGGGCGATTTCATTTCTATCCTCAGCTTATTTTTAGTTTTTCATGCTATTGAATAAGTACACTAAACGCTTGCCTTAATCAAGCTATTTATTTATTAAAAGAAAAACATAAGTAGGTTGATAAGAGGAGCTAATATTTCTTTTGTGGAAATGAAAACCACTTTGGAGGATTTTTTTACAGATTGCATAGAGGGGAAGATGATGCTCAACCGGAGCATGAATGCTGGCGAAAACTTCTTGAAACTTTTTATAATAATTATTTTCTTCTTCCGAGAGCAAATTTTCATGCGATTTTGCTCTTTGGGGAATGCTCAGAGTTTCTTTAAAAATTAGGGCTCCTCCTACTTTTAAAAGAGCCTTAAGCTCTGGCAGCTTATCTAAAGAGAGATTAGTATAAATAATGTCAAATGTGCCTACATGACGTTCATACTTTTTTTGCAAGTTTATGTTTTGAAAAAGATTAGACTCACTAAAGTCACTAATGGTAATGTTTTTTTTCCCTTTGGATTTTAAAAGAGCCTCAATACTTAAATTTAGAAATTCTTTTTGCTCAGCTGCATACCCCAGGCCATATAATTGAACTTTCTCTGCAGGAAATTGAGGGGCTAATCTATTAAAATTAATCATCAGGATAGGTAGCAAAGCTGTAGCTGTGAGGCCTCCTATTTTAATTTCTTGAAAGCCCGAAGAATTTAGCGTTTTTAAGAGATGAGCAATTGTCAATATAACTGCTTCGAAACCCATTTCTTTAATTGCTTCCTTAGAAAAAAAATTAATTTTCTCACTTTTGGCGTGCTCAGAAGAAAGTACAGAGGCTTTAAAGGATAAGCTAGAAGAAGAAAGGTTTTTTCTAGGAGACTTAAAGTCATGCCATTCTCCACGGGATGGTGTCCCTTTAATTTTATAAGAAGAGAGAGGATTGTCCAAATCTCCCCGTCTTTGCATAAGGCCGAGGATAACCTCTGGGGAAAATCTCTGTAAACTCTCCCTGGGAAAGCGTGCAGCTTTTTCTTGACTAAGGGAAGAGACACTGGAAGGAGATCTCTCTGAAGAAATCGTAAGGGAACTCATTGCTAATCCTTAAAATAAAATGAATGATTGTTAAAGAGCTCTTTAATAAATATTAAAGCTATCGGCTTGCTTTCTTATTCTTCAAGAAATTTAGTGGGAAGCGGACTTTCCTGGTGCACTCTCTTAAAAAGCATTAAGATTAACTGCTTGCAAATAGATACACATTTTTCTTTTTTCTCTCCAGCAATATAAGCTTGGCTATCTAACTAAAATAGGGATTGCCAGTTTATATCCTTCTAAGAGAGCTTTTAATGGCATAAAAAATTTAAGAAAACTGTGCAGATTCTTTATTCCTATTGACAAAATCTTGGCAACGTATATATTTACTGGCACAATGAGAAATACATTGGATTTAAGATAAGTGCTTTTAGTTAAGGCTAGAAGAGAATAGGGAAACAGGTGTAAATCCTGTGCGGTAACGCCGCTGTAATGAGTGACGAAAGCTAAAATGCCACTGCTTTTATTAGTGGGAAGGCTGGCAAGTAGGATGATCTCAGAGTCAGAAGACCTGCTTATCTTTGCTCATCGCATCTTTTTTATAAAAGGTGAACTGTCTCGTTAAAGACAGGATGGGGAAAATAAAGAGTAATATTCTTTCTCTTTTTGGCCAATCTGCTCGGTCTATTTTCTCCCTTTCTTTAATTATTAAATCATGGGCTTATCATTCTAGATAGGATGGTAGACCTTAAGCTTATTTTTTTGGGAGTTTCCTATGCAGGCCTTGCATGAACCAATTTTATTAGAAAACAAAGAACGCTTTGTTTTATTTCCTATCAATCACCAAGATATTTGGCAGATGTATAAAAAAGCTGAAGCTAGCTTTTGGACTGCTGAAGAGATCGATCTGTCTACAGATGTACAGCACTGGGAGAAAAAACTTAATGAAAATGAAAGGCACTTTATCAAGCATATACTAGCTTTTTTTGCTGCTAGTGATGGAATTGTAAATGAAAACCTGGCCGTGAATTTTCTTAATGAAGTTCAATATCCTGAAGCAAGATGTTTTTATGGATTTCAAATCATGATCGAAAATATCCATTCTGAAACTTATTCTTTATTAATTGAAACCTATATTAAGGATTCGCAAGAGAAAAGCATGCTTTTTCATGCCTTAGATACCCTTCCTTGCGTAGCTAAAAAAGGAGAATGGGCCTTAAGGTGGATTTCTAAAGGGGGATTTGCTGAACGTTTAGTAGCTTTTGCTGCCGTCGAAGGTATCTTCTTTTCAGGAAGCTTTTGCTCAATTTTTTGGCTTAAAAAACGGGGTCTCATGCCAGGCTTAAGTTTTGCCAACGAATTAATTTCTAGAGACGAAGGCTTGCATTGCGATTTTGCTTGTTTAATCTATTCGCAACTTGCTCATAAGCTATCCGAAGAACTTGTTAAAGAGATTATTGGAGATGCAGTTAAGATTGAAAAGGAATTTGTCATGGAGGCGTTACCTGTCAAATTGATTGGCATGAACGGAGATTTGATGTGCCAATATATCGAATTTGTAGCCGATCGATTATTAAATGCGCTGGGGTATTCTAAATTATATCACGTGAATAATCCTTTTGATTTTATGGAACTTATATCTCTGCAGGGTAAAACTAATTTCTTTGAAAAAAGGGTTTCTGAATATCAGAAACCAGGTGTGATGTCGACTCAAAGAAATCACGAGTTTACTCTAAATGAAGAATTTTAAAGGGGGGGTATGTTTGTAATTAAGCGCGATGGAAGAAAAGAGGCGATGAAGTTTGACAAAATTACAGCTCGGCTTCAAAAGTTATGCTATGCCCTAGATGCTAAGCATATTAATCCTGTGCTGGTAGCTAGACGTGTCATCGAAGGCGTTTTTGATGGTGTAACTACCAGTGAACTAGATAATCTAGCTGCTGAAGTGGCGGCAACGTTAACGGCTAACCACCCTGATTATGCGATTTTAGCGGCTAGAATCTCGATTTCTAATTTGCATAAAAATACAAGCAAATCGTTTTCTGAGACTATTAAAGCCCTCTATTTGTATGTAGATCCCAAAAGCGGTAAACATGCCCCTCTCATTGCCGAAGATGTCTATGAGATTATCCAACAGCATGCAGAGCTCTTAGACTCTACTCTCATCTATGATCGAGATTTTTTGTACGATTACTTTGGATTTAAAACTTTAGAAAAAGCTTATTTACTAAAAATGCAAGGTAAAGTAGTGGAAAGACCTCAGCATATGTTAATGCGGGTAGCAATAGGCATTCATAAAGGGGATATTGAGGCTGCTATGGAAACCTATCATCTGATGAGCGATCGATGGTTCACTCAGGCAACCCCAACCCTTTTCAATGCTGGTACACCAGCTCCCCAGCTCTCTTCTTGTTTTCTACTACAAATGAAAGAAGATAGTATTGACGGGATTTTCGATACTCTTAAACAGTGTGCTAAAATCTCTCGAGCTGCAGGAGGCATAGGCTTAAGTATCCATGGTATACGCGCGACAGGCTCTTACATCCGTGGAACAGGGGGTATCTCCAATGGTGTCATTCCGATGCTTAAAGTGTTTAATGATGCTGCTCGCTATGTAGATCAAGGAGGAGGAAAGCGTAAAGGCTCTTTTGCCGTTTATCTAGAACCTTGGCACGCTGATATTTTTGAATTCTTAGATTTAAGGAAAAATCAAGGGAAGGAAGAAATGCGGGCGCGGGATCTCTTTACAGCGCTTTGGATTCCCGACCTTTTTATGCAGCGCGTGGAGGCTAACCAAGCTTGGTCTTTGTTTTGTCCTAATGAAGCAGCAGGTTTAGATGCCTGCTGGGGAGAGGAGTTTGAAAAACTTTATAAAAAGTATGAAAAAGAAGGGCGTGCCCGTAGAGTAATTAAAGCTCAAGAGCTCTGGTTTAAAATTCTGGAGGCACAAATTGAGACAGGCAGTCCTTACATGGTTTATAAGGATGCTTGTAATAGAAAATCGAATCAGCAACATCTAGGGACTATTCAATCGAGTAACCTATGTACCGAAATTGTAGAGTACACAGCTCCAGACGAGGTAGCCGTGTGTAATCTGGCTTCTTTAGCTTTGCCACGTTTCATCAAAGACGGACAGTTTGATTACCCTAAGCTATTTGAAGTTACCCAAGTGGTCACGCGGAATCTAAACAAAATTATTGATGTCAACTATTATCCTGTAGCGGAAGCTGAGTATTCTAACCTCCGTCACCGCCCCATTGGTATTGGGGTACAGGGCTTGGCAGATGTGTTTTTAATATTAAAAATACCTTTTGAGTCTCAGGAGGCTAAGCAATTAAATCGCGAGATTTTTGAGACCATCTATTTTGCTGCCTTAACAGCCTCAAAAGACCTGGCTAAAATTCATGGGGCTTATTCAACTTATGAAGGCTCTCCTATATCTAAAGGAATCTTTCAATATGATATGTGGAATGTGGTTCCAGGAAAGCGTTGGGATTGGCCCTCTCTTAAAGCTGAAGTGGCATTATATGGAGTAAGAAATTCACTTTTAGTAGCCCCTATGCCCACAGCTTCTACTTCGCAGATCCTTGGGAATAATGAATGCTTTGAACCCTATACTTCCAATTTGTATACACGCCGTGTACTATCGGGGGAATTTATCGTAGTGAACAAACATCTATTAAAGGATTTGATCCATCTAGGTTTATGGAATGAAGAGCTTAAAAATCAGCTGATCGCTGCTAATGGTTCTGTACAAGGTATTAAAGAAATTCCTGAAAATATTAAGGAGCTTTATAAGACAGCTTGGGAGATCAAGCAAAAAACATTAGTGGAGATGGCGGCAGAGCGTGGACCCTTTATTTGCCAATCTCAGTCGCTAAACTTATTTGTACAAAATCCTACCTTTGCCAAACTGACCTCTATGCATTTTTATGGATGGAAATGTGGCTTAAAGACAGGCATGTACTATTTAAGAACTCAAGCGGCTGTGGATGCAATTAAATTTACTTTAGAAGCCAAGCCTTTTGCGGCTTGTAGTGCAAATAACAAAGAAGAATGCCTATCTTGCAGTGCTTAAGTTAAATAAGGATTAAGATGCTTAAATAAGGCTCGCTTGATGTTGAAAAGAAGGGCTAAAGAATCTTGCATTGGCATTTCTTTTTTGTGAAATTTAAAAAAGCGGAGTTTCCTGACAATCCTCTAAGAATTTTAGCTTTGAGCTTGCGGATCTTTTTCTCTTGGAAATAGCTAGCTTTTAAGCTATTTCCAAGGAAAAACCTATAAAAATTAAGAAAAAATTCTGACGACTATCAAAATTTTAAGTTACAAGCTTTCGCATGATACTAGGTATCCTTTTAAAAAAAGGCAAAAAGTTTAAAAATTATGCCAGATATTTTAACTATGCAATGAGCTTGTAAGTTAAACAAACGCAGGGCCATATAGAGCTGACTGCTCATCTCTTTTGCTCGCTTATTTCCCAAGCGGAAAAAGTGTTGCTTCTTAAAGGCTTTTTTACTTGACAGGTCACCTTTTCACTTAATAGCATGCAAATTTATGCTTAAGGAGAGTAGAACTTATGGATAGGATGATGGCGGATTTAGATAAAAAAACAAGTAAAGCCAAAAACGCGGCTTTAATACTTTCTAATGCCTCCGAAAGCCAAAAAAACCTGGCTTTAAGTGAAATATCCAAAGCTTTATCTGCTTACCTAGAAGAAATAAAGCAGGCTAATTTGCAGGATCTTTCTCAGTCAGGTGAGGATAAAAAGAAATGCATTGAACTTGGCTGCTTAGATCAGCTGATAGAATGTATATCTGATATTAGAAGAATGCCTGATCTGAATGGAGAAATTTTTGATGATCAAACACTTTCCAATGGTTTGAAGTTAGCAAAATATCGTGTTCCTATAGGTGTGGTAGGATACGTTTTAGATATTAACCCCCATGCAGTTTTAAGGGTGGCAGCTCTAACTATCAAATCAGGAAATTCTTTAATCATTTGGGCGGGAAAAGAGATCAAAAATACTTGCTGTTTTCTAGTTAAGATCATTCAAATGGGGTTGGAGGCTGCTGATTTACCTATCGAGAGCGTCCAACTCCTTCCATCTCATGATGAAGAGCAATTAAAAGATTTTATTCAATGTAAAAAAAGTGTGGATCTCGTTCTTTTAGCAGGGAGTGCCTCTCTTACATCTTTTTGCCAAAAAAATAGCCTTATTCCTCTTGTTTATGAGAATAAAAGTGTGGGCCATCTTTATATTGATCTATTTCTCAATAGTGAGAAAGCACTTGACGTTATCAATAATGCTAAAATGCAAGAGGTAGAGGCTACCTATTCCCTCAGCACTTTGCTTGTCCATGAAGCTTTAGCAGATTCTTTTCTTCCTGCTCTTTTTAAAACCTTACTTGATAAAAACATTTCTCTGCGTTTGGATGGTAGATGTTGGAATCTGTGGGTCTCTTGTTCTTTAAATCCTGAAAATGCTCAGTTAGCAGTATCACAAGATTGGGATACAGCCTGGCATTCCCATGTTTTAAATATTAAGTTGGTTAAAGGCATGGAAGAGGCTATCGAACATATCCATTTGCATGGATCAGGAAGCTGTGATGGTATTCTTTCTGATCATCCTGTCCATGCCATGCAATTTTCCTCTTTAGTAAGTTCTGAAGTTATTATGATTAATTCCTCTCTTCGTTTTTTAGATGAAACCCTCATAGATACAGAGCCAGAAACCTTAAATAATCTGCATAAGCTCCGCCTCCCAGGTCCTATTACCTTAAAAGAATTGATGAGCTATAAAAGGCTTGTCCAAGGTAATTATCATGTTTGTCAATAAGAATAAATGCTCTCTTCTAACAAGCAAATAAGCTTTTTCAATAATTTTCTATAACTTTTCTTGCTAAAATATTTGTTTATTATAGGAAAAGCGTTAATATACAAGTAGAATTACCCCCAGGCATGGCCTGTAAATAAATAGTTTCTCTTTTCCTAATACGGAAAGAAAAATACAAGCTCTAAACTAGGCTAAGCATTAAGAGATTTGGTGACAAAAGCCTAATAAACATTTTGAGGAAACCATGAAAATTATCAATCGTCTTACAGTTTCTATAGTTGCCATTTTTGCTCTTCTCTATGTAGGTCATTGGTTCTACCGTGCCCAGCAAGCAAAAGGATTTGTTCTGGCTCATCTTAAAAACTATGAAAAACAATCATCGGGCTTCTATCGTTTAGAAACCGGGGATGTGTCCGTGCAAGGATTTCCTTTCAGCTACGAGGTCAAATTAAATAAACCTCGCTATATTTTACTTCAAGAAGGAAAAAAATCCCTGTCATCCCCAACTTTGGGTATCGACGGAACTTTGAAAATAGGAACGGATATATTAGGAAAATCTTACTGGCTAAAACAGGAAGGCGATCTGAAGTATATAGCTCCAACTTCTAGTCAGACAAGTGCCAAAGAATACATATGTAAGGGCAATAGAGAAATAAAGTTAGAGACAGTTCATCCCCACTATTCTCATGCTTTTATCCATCCCTTTGCAGAGCTACCCAAAGGCTTTAATGCAGAAAATTTTTCTATTTACGAGATTTTAAGAGAATCGAAAAGGGTAAGCTATGAAGATCACGATTTTGTTTTATATGAAAAAAAGGGGGATGTTCAAACACAATGGCTAAGCTTTTCCAAAGGGGGGCTTCGCTGGAAGCAGCATCCAAATAAAAATAAAGAAAATAAATTTTTATTTAGCTTGGACATAGAAGATGCCGAGGCGGCAAATCAAGGTAAAGCTTTGCTAGAACATTTCAAGAAATTTATGGTGCTTAATACAGATGGGTTAGATATTCCTTCCTTTCTAAGCTCTGGAAAAAATACGTTTAATTTAGAGTTTGAGGCTAGCCTACCTCTTCATCTGGCTTTATGGAATTTTTTAAGTGCTGAGAATTTTGACATCACCCTTAATAAGTTGAATATAAAAAATCCATATGGCCAGCTTTTGGTCACTTCCAAGATCGCTCATACTCAGGAAGAGCATGATCATAGAAATCTTCATCTTGAATTTCGTACAGACTCTATCTTAACCCCCCAAGGCATAGAAGCTATACACCGGCAATTTATGGAAGGACTTAAGTTAAAGGCCTCTGAGACGGCCTCCTCTGCTTCAAAGCGAGAGAGCCAACTATTAGATGAGCTATTAAAATGCTGTAAGGATAGGTTAGAAGATATTATACCTGATTATGCCAAACTGGGTAAAAAGAGTTTTATCTTTGATGCGGATGTGAAGATTAGAGATGTTGTAAAGAAACCTTTTCTTCATCAAATAATTATCCATAACTTTGATTTAGATACCCAGCCCTATGGAATTAAATCTCATGGTCAAGCAGAGTTTATTGAAAGCCACCCTCAAGGTAAGTATGAGTTTGAATGGAAAAATTACAAACAAATGATTCACGACCTGGTCGCTTATTTTAATCGCATTCATCCTGTTTTGGAAAAAATCGCTGAATTTAACAAGCAACCTTTATCCTTAAGCATCATTGATGAGGACAAGGAAGCAAAAATTATAGATTTTTTTCGGAGCCTAGCAAATGAAGCTTCACAGGAAAGTGCAACTTTATCAGTGACTGTTAATTTTATGGAAAAAGACCATGTTAAAATTGGAAGTAGTTCGCTAGAGCAAGTGAAAGAGGCATGGGAAAAACTTAAGAAAAGCTTACAGAAACCTGAAGCTCCTGCTGCGGAGGAAGAACTTCCTTCTTCTATTATTATACCGCCTATTACGGAAGAGAACGCCCCTTCTTCAATTATTCCCCAGCAGCCATCCTCTTCCTTAGAAAGTAAAGAAGAAGAAAATGCTTTATTCAATCATGAAAATCAGCCGTCTTTGCCTAATTTAGAACCCGAGGCTGCTGTACCTGAAAGGTAATTTTTTTGCCAAAGTGCCCTCCTCTGAAAGGGGGGCTTTTTTTCTATAGGCCATGCGTGTTTAAGAAAAAAGTTCTTAAAACTGCATATAAATTTAAAAGTGAAAAAGCGTTTTTATCAACGATAATCTTTTACATTAATATAGATAAAAAAGCTTTTTAGATTAACTTTAAAAAGCTTTTTTATCTCATAGAAGAGAGTTTTTTTAAACTTCTCGCTCTTATAATTAAGCCAGCTATAGCTATGGCCAAGTCCGCTACACTTTAGAGTTCGGGATAGATTCCTTTTGAGGTTTAGCTCCCTGATTCTCTTCTTTTTTCTCTTTTAAGTAATCGTCATACCAATAGTAATTGTTTTCAGGATGAGCTGCATTATACTCCCGAACTTTTTCACATTTACGACAAACTGCTTCTTCACTGTGTGCATCTATAGGCCCACAAATAGCTATTATTCCTAGGATTAAAGTAAGTGTTTTATTTTCCACAATCAACCTCATGCATTTTTAATTTGCTAAATTACTGCCAGGTACCCATGATTGCACCAATCAAAATCAAATTCAAGAGTAAATATCCGGAATCTATCAAATAAGCCTTAAAAGGTTTCTTAGCCCATATGACGCCAGAGAAATGCGTCGTGGCAATAAATCCTAGCCAGATGAGAAAGCCTACAGCCATGCCATTTCCCATGCCTTTGATAGCAAAATTATGGAAGAACATATTCAAGACAAAGCATAAGGTAAAAGCTACCAGAAAAGCGCCTATAAAATGCCAAGGAGCTGGTTTTAAAAGCTCTGCATCAAAACCATGTTCTTTGGCCCAAGCATCTCCTAAAACTTTACGCGAATACCAAACAGAGGCTAAAAAGTTGTTAATCATCGTACATACCAGCACGACCCAAATATTTACGTTAGTAGGTTCCATAAAATTGTGCTCCTTGAGAATAAAATTTAAGTAGTCATTGCTTCAATATTGTATAATGATATTTTATTTTTCAAATCTTTTTTAAAAGCTTAAACATAGAAAGATAAAAGAGCTAGGGGAAAGAGAGATGGTAATTCCTGCTGCTACAAAGGCATTTGATTATCCTCGTTGCCTAATCCTGCTACAACCCTATTACTTTTAAAGCCATCTACTTAATAGAGGGGGAGAGGAATATGGATTGATAAGCCAATCTAAATGTATATCAGTTTACTCCACCTATCCTTGCTCTTGAGAAGAAAAATCTGTTATCAGCAAAGCAATTTTTTCCTCGAGTTTCTTCCCTTTTACTACTTTCTTGCCATTCATGTGATTAGGTGAGGTTATGGAGATTGATTTCTATGCTTCTAGCAATTTGATTATATGCTAATCATAAAGAATGCTTATTAATTTAAAGAAAAAGATGGGCAGGAGAGAAGCAGCAGGGACGCATAATTTTAAGGGAAATTTTAAATCTGCCCTTTTAACATAGCTAAAATAATGGATAAGAAAAATTTTAAAGTAAAAAGCTTAATCTCCTTTAATTTTAAAAATTATAAAAAGCCTAGTAAAGAGAGGGTGCCACCTGACTGTATCACCAAAGCTTTTCCTTGTAAGGTTTTTTGTTGAATGATCCGTTGGGCTTCTTTAAAAAGTTTGGCATTATAGATAGGATCACACAGTACTCCTTCTGCTCGAGCTATTTCATGAATGTCTTTAAAGGTTTTTGCCGAGGTCGCCCCAAAAGATTTTGCTTGATGGGGGCGACATAAAGAGAAATGCGTAGGCATCCGACAGGGTGATTTAACAAGTTTTTCAAAATAGTGGTGATAACGTTTTAAATTATCTAAAAATTCATTTTCCTTGCCCGCCATTAAAACCACATGCACATGTGCTGAATGCTGTAAAAAAGCCAGGCCTACTATTAAGGCAATTGCAGTAAGGCCTGTTCCGCTATCCACAAAGATATGCTCGAAATGGATCTGTTCTTTAGCTTCATTATAAAGGATGTCTATAGGAAGCGTAAGCGCTCCTGGAAAAGATTCTGGCATGCATCCTCCTTCAGGAATGATGTGGATGTTTTGATGGCGCTGCAGATCTGCAAAATGCAAAGCAGCTTTATAGACCTTTGGCCAATCTTGCTTTTCTATCCAATGAATCTGATCGTTAGGCACAAGTAGTTGGGTGAGAAGAGCATTACCTTTTAGCTTCTGTTGATAGCTTTTGCATAGAAAAAGAAATGGCTGTATTTGATTTTCAATCAAGAGCTGAGAAATACCTAATACATGATTTGAATTAATTCCTCCAATGACAATGGCTGCCTTGGCTTTTTGATGAATCAAAAAGGTCATTAATGAGCTAAATTTTCTTGTTTTAGATCCCATGAGCCCAAGCTCGTCATCTCGCTTAATATAACATTGAAGGTGGGAAGAGCTATAGCTTTTAAGTTTATGGATCCTTGAGTGCAAAGGAAAATCGAGCTTAATATATTGCTGTACCGTTTTTTCTAAAGTAAAGAGCATGAAGGGGGCCTTGTGAAATGTTTTTTAAGTTTAATGAGTGTAAGAAAAAAACTTAAATGTTATCAATATCGGATAACTGTTCATTTTTAAAAACATAACAAGTAAAAGTTTTTTAACCCATGGGAATGTTTATCTTCTTTTAATTACCCCTGCTCTTTTATCCCTCGCATTTCTTTTAGCTTAAAAAGCTTTTTCTTGGTTAGCTGCTCAAGCTCATATTTTACAATTAAAGGTTAACAAGAATTTTTCCTAAATTTTAGGCTTTCTTGAAAAACAAATGAATGCTCGTGTAAACTGGTCGGTCATAAGTAAGTTTCAACCTTGGAGCAGGGTGCAGGCAATAACTTCCTTTATAAAAAATTGCCTTTGCTGGCTAAGTTGTAAATGGCATTTTCTAGCATGTAGGTTAGGCTTATATCTTTTTTCAAATTGTTCATATAAATATGCCTATAATAATAATAAGCTTTTCAAATGCCTAAAGATTTAAATGCCAATCCTATGAAAGATTATCTCGTGGTAGTAGGTGGAGGAGCAGCAGGCTTTTTCGGAGCCATTGCCTGCGCTCAAGCTTGCATAGCCAAAAAAGTGATTCTTTTAGAAAAGAATAGACAGCTTTTATCTAAAGTGCGCATTTCAGGGGGTGGGCGCTGTAATGTCACGCATGCATGCTTTGACCCAGTAGCTCTAGTAAAAAATTATCCACGCGGAAGCCAAGCTTTGCTAGGTCCTTTCACTCGTTTTCAACCTCGAGATACTATTCAGTGGTTTAAAGACCGTCACGTGGAGTTAAAAGTAGAAGAGGATGGGCGCTTATTTCCTCTTACTGATGATTCTGCTACCATTATTGATTGTTTAATGCGTGCTGCCAAAGCTGCCCATGTAGAGGTTCGTACAGAGAGTGGGGTTGAAAAAATTGAGGTCCAAGCGGCAGGGTTTGTTATTCACCTTACGAATGGCTCATGGGTAGAGTGTAAAAAGTTATTGTTGGCTCCAGGCAGTAGCCCTAAAATGTATGAATTATTAACCGCTTTAGGACATCAGATTGTGCCTCCTGTGCCCTCATTATTTACTTTTAATGTTCCTACTTCTCCCTTGCTAGACCTTGCCGGCATGTCGATTTCTAATGTAGGCTTACGTATTCAGCAGACAGATCTTAAGCAAACAGGTCCTCTCTTGCTTACCCATTGGGGATTTAGTGGGCCAGCAGTATTAAAGCTGTCAGCTTGGGGGGCAAGAATCTTGCATGGTATGAATTATCAAGCTACCTTAGTAGTCAACTGGCTGCCAGAGATGAATAAAGAGGCCTTAGCAGCATGTTTAAGTAATTATAAAGTGAAAAATCCTGCCAAATTAATTTCTTCAGACAGTCCGGTAGCTCTTCCAAAAAATCTGTGGAAAAAGCTTACTATTATGGCTGGAATCCCGTGTGGCATGCGTTGTTCTTATCTATCAAAAGTTCATTTAAATGCATTGCTGGAATTGTTACAAAACTCTACTTTTAACATTCAAGGGAAAACAATTTTTAAAGAGGAGTTTGTGACTTGCGGGGGAGTGAATCTCGATGAAGTTAATTTCAAAACGATGGAAAGTAAAAAATGCCCTGGCTTATTCTTTGCGGGCGAAGTGCTAGATATTGACGGAATCACCGGGGGCTTTAACTTTCAGAATGCTTGGACAACGGGTTGGATTGCTGGCCAGGCGATGGCAAAAGATTAAATTTTTTGCATATTCTTCTTTATCTTGCAACTTAAGCTTTTTTATCGATCTCTAAGTCGCTTAAGGAAAAAAATACCTGCCATGGCTAAAAAGAAATAGGCTTAAGGGGTGGCAACGAAGTTACCACTTGGCTAAAGGGGGAAGCGAGCATAAAATAGCCTCAGGATTGCCTCCCGATTGAAATCCGAATTTTGTTCCTCGGTCATACATTAAATTAAATTCCACATAATGAGCGCGAGCTTCTAGCTGCTTTTCTTTTTCTTCAACAGAATAAGGAAGAGATACGCGTTTTATGTAGATAGGAAGGATAGCTGCTAAAAATTGTTTGCCTACCGTTTGCCATAGGTGTAAATCTTTCTCGTAATCGCCGCTGTTATAATGGTCAAAAAAAATGCCTCCCACTCCACGTTCTTTATGACGATGGGGAATATAAAAGTACTCGCGAGCATTTTGCGAAAAAAGAGGATATAGACTAGGATCGATAGAGTTTAGAAACTCTTGAGTTGTTTGATGAAAATGCCCCGTATCCTCAGCATAGCTAAAGCCCATGGGCGTTAAATCAAAGCCTCCTCCAAACCATGATTTTTCTTGCGTTTCGATGTAGCGAATGTTCATATGGACAGTAGGTGCATGCGGGTTGACCATGTGAGTAATCAAGCTTACTCCTGTAGCAAAAAAAGGCCCCGAGCTTTCGCTCATAGGAAAATGAGGTCCATAGACTCCCGACCAGTTAACGGCTGCTTTTTCAAAAACTTCTCCTCGTAAAATAGAGATTTCGCCCCCTCCTCCTGTGGGATGTTGCCATGGTTTCCTTGTAAAACGCTTACTGTTTTCCAATTTTTCAAAAGCGATAATGATCTCATCTCTCAAGTGTTTAAGAAAATGGATTAAAGAGGAGTGTCTATTGCTGGAGGATTCATTATGCATATAAATTCATAGGTTTTTTGATTAGCCTTTAAAAAAGAGCTTGGTATTTTTTACATACATTACGGCAAAAGAGTGCTTTTTGCCTACAATAATAAGAAATGTTTGCAAAGTAATAGAGAAACAAGAGAGGTGTTTTTATTTTTAAGAACAGAAATTGGCAAGAGCTGAAAGTTTATACTCTCCTAAAAAACTCCCGGCTCCTCACTCAGCGGAGGCTTGTTTTAGTTAAGGAGCCGCCGGAGTTAATCTAAATGCTTTAGAAGTCCCGACCGCTAGGTATTTATTTTGTGAAGAGCATAGGCTACTTGTATCTATTATAAATAGCTGGCTATCAAAAGAATGGCCTGTTTTTTTTATTTAAGGTAAATAGAAGTATATCCCCATTTATCTTCAGCGCTCTCTAAAAAGCTCTTTTTGCTAGGTTGGAAAAGCGAGTCAAATGAATCAAGGCCGTCTATAAATATAGATTTTAGTAGAATAAAGATCGGCAACCTCTATAATTTGTTCAGCCTTCCAAGAAGGAACAGCGAAGGTATGGGTGACTACCCATGCCCCTTGAGGTAATTCTTTTTCAAATTTACTTTTTAATTTTTGCATGGCTAGAGGATATAGATAGCAGATAATCATCTTAGCATCCATAAGGTTAGCTTTAAAAAAATCATGATAGCGAAGATGCAAATGAGGTGAGCGCGAAAAGAAATGGCGCATTAGGCAAAAGAAATAAGGGATAGGAGAGCTTTCGTAAGCTAGAACCGTACATTGAGGATATTTGTGAGCAAGCGAGAATGCTAAAGTTCCCCATCCTGCGCCTAGTTCATAAATAAGACCTTTTTCCTGCAAGGGCAGATTGTTCATTAAGATCTGTTTTACAGAAGGAGAGGTAGGCATAGGACCGATACCATTTTTTATTGACCAGCCAATTATTAAAATGAAAAGAAGGAGTAGCAAAGATAGCAAGAAAATCATAAAACATTTTATCGAGCGTTTAATTATCTATAGTGCTTAAGTAGGGAAGAAAAAGCAAGCAGCTAGCTGTAAAATAGGCAAATATTTTTCCTGTTTCTTTAGCAGATTGCCATATTTGCTATAGATTCATAAATGCTTATTTTGCTATGCATGGCTATTTTCTTTTACGGCTATTAGCTTGATAGTGGATGGGCTTTCTGCTTAAAAGAACAATAGGTTTACCACTCAAAAAAAGGAGTGAGGTTTATGATAGAGCTTAAGGGTGAGAAGACTCAGCTGGCGATTAAAAATCTTATAGAAATGTGTGGAAAATCTTCAGCTACATTCGAAGCAGAGCTTGTCACGCAGATGATTGAAACGAGCCTTAAGCTACTTATCGAGAATAATGATACCGGGCAATTAAAACTTATTAATCGCTCCTTAAAGGAGATGCGGTATGCTTATCGCATCTTTAGTAAATTTAAGCAGTCGCGTTGTATCAGTATTTTTGGATCAGCCCGCACCCCCGAAAATCATCCTGATTATTTTGCAGCCAAAAGCTTTAGCACTCAAATTGCAGAACTAGGCTGGATGTGCATTACAGGAGGAGCTGATGGAATCATGAAAGCAGGCTTAGAAGGTTCTCAGAAAAAATCAAGCTTTGGTCTTTCTATTCGCCTGCCTTTTGAGGCACCCACTAATACTGTTATTGCAGGCGATCCTAAATTAATCGTTTTTCGTTATTTCTTCATACGCAAATTAATGTTTCTAACTCATTCAGATGCAGTAGCTGTTTTTCCTGGGGGATTTGGGACGATGGACGAATTGTTTGAATTGCTAACGCTTATGCAAACAGGAAAAGCAAATCTAATGCCTTTAGTCCTAGTTGAAAGTAAAAATGGAGTCTATTGGCCCCATTGGAAAATGAATATCGATGAGCATTTGTTAGCTAATGGTTGGATTAGCCCTGAAGATCTTAATCTTTTTTACATTGCTCGCTCGGTTGAAGATGCCGTTTTACATGTCCAACAGTTTTACCGTCATTATCATTCTTGTCGCTATGTAGGTTCACAGCTTGTCATACGTCTAAATAGGGAGCTAACAGATCGGCAAGTAGAGCATCTAAATAAGCATTATCAAGTTCTGGTGGCCGAAGGAAAGATGGAGAAAAGCGGGCCATTACCCCAGGAAATAGATCACTTAAGTTTACCGCGTCTGGTTTTTCAGCATACCCATCGCGATTTTGGAATCTTGCGAGCAATGATCGATACACTCAATGCTTTTTAAAGAAACAGAGAAGGGGTTGTTAAACACAACCCCTTCTGCGACTGCTTGAGAAAGTAAATAGTTTTATTATCTATTTTCTCGGCGAGCTAGGCCGCCTTTACGGCCCATTTCTCTGTACTCTTCGCGAGAGCGATGAGAGGCTGTAGCTAAGCCGCCTTTACGACCGGCTTCCTGGCGGCTCATCTTGCCACTACCTTGGTGGCTATACTCTTCCTCACCTTCCTCTTCATCACTTTCGTCGTGATGAGCTTCAGCACCTTGGTGCTGACCTCTTTGGCTATAGCCATGGCTTGCACCCCTTTGGCTTCTATAACCTTCATCTTCATCTTCATAATCCTCATCGGATTCATGTCCTTGATAGGATTCCTCGCCGTGATGACCACTTTGATAGCGGCCATGGCTTTCACCCCCGTGGCCTCTATAGCCTTCATCTTCGTCTTCATAATCCTCATCGGCTTCATAGCCTTGATGAGATTCCTCGCCGTGAGAGCCAACTCTTTGATAGCGACCATGGCTTTCACCTCGGTGGCCTCTATAACCTTCATCCTCTTCTTCATAATCTTCATCAGATTCATGGCCTTCCTCATAGCCCCCACGTGCATGGCCTCCTTTGCTGCCTATTTCACGGTAATATTCAGGACCATATTTAGAAGAGACGGCACGGCCGCCTTTTCGGCCAATTTCGCGATAAAAGTCAGGGCCATACTCTTCGGCGACCCTTTGCCCGCCTTTATGGCCAATATCATGATAGAATTCATGTCCACGTTCGGAGGCTACCTTTTCTCCTCCTTTGTGGCCAATTTCACGATAAAAGTCAGGTCCATATTTAGAAGAGACGGCACGGCCGCCTTTTCGGCCAATTTCGCGATAAAAGTCAGGACCATATTCTTCGGCGACCCTTTGTCCGCCTCGATGACCAATATCTTGATAAAATTCATGTCCACGTTCGGAGGCTACTTTTTCTCCTCCTTTGTGGCCAATTTCACGATAAAAGTCAGGCCCATATTTAGAAGCGACGGCACGACCACCTTTTCGGCCAATTTCGCGATAAAAGTCAGGGCCATACTCTTCAGCGACCCTTTGTCCGCCTTTATGACCAATATCTTGATAAAATTCATGCCCACGTTCGGAAGCTACTTTTTCTCCTCCTTTGTGGCCAATTTCACGATAAAAGTCAGGACCATATTTTGAAGAGACGGCACGACCACCTTTTCGGCCAATTTCGCGATAAAATTCAGGACCATACTCTTCGGCGACCCTTTGTCCGCCTCGATGACCAATATCTTGATAGAATTCATGTCCACGTTCGGAAGCTACCTTTTCTCCTCCTCTGTGGCCAATTTCGCGATAAAAGTCAGGGCCGTATTTGGAAGCTACAGCTTGGCCACCTTTATGTCCAATTTCTTGGTAAAACTCTGGCCCATATTTTTCCGAGACGGCTCTTCCGCCTCTTTGGCCTGCTTCTTGGCGGCTCATAGGCTCTTGATGTCCACGGCCACCGCGTCCACCACGATCAGAAGAACTTCTACCTGAACGAGCTTCAGCTCCTTTTTGGCCTGCTTCTTGGCGAGTCGCTCCAGACGATTTTCTAGTAGGCATAAATAACCTCCTTCATATGTTAGTAAAAGGACACTGACAGGTGATAAGAGATGTTGAACGCTTGCTAGAACGCTTGCTAATTTGAAAGTTCGATTGTGAGGATTTCCAGGTGTAATTTTCAGTTCTCATATTCGTTATAATAGAATAGAGCTTGTAGTATCACCTTATGACTTGGATTATGAAAAGATAAGAATTTGATGACAAGCAGGAATTTCATCTTCGCAAAGCGAAAAGCCAAAAAAAGAAAAAAAATAAAGTGCTAGATGCTTAAAATCAAAGGCTTAGGTTTAAACAAAAAAGAGTGATTTTTTTACAAATATTAAAATTTGCTTGTTTAAATATGCATATAAGCCTGCTTTTTAAGCGAGCCTAAAGCCAAAAAATATGATAAGCATGGATTAGACGGTCTTAAATATTATACTTCTGACCCAGTACCCTTTCCTCATTAGCTTATTAAGCCATTTAAAAATAAAAAAAACAAAGAATTAAATTAACTTTTTTACTATTTTAGACTAGCTTTCTCAGTTTTGTAGGTTCCTTCTTTAACAGGTTATAAGATTACAGATAGACTCATTTCTCTTCCTGGCTTGCAAGGGAGCATGTGGTAGCTTCTGAAGGCCAAAGCTTAGCTTGCACGATAAGCCAAAGAAAGTCCAAAGAAGAGAGGATAGCTTTCTATAAGCTTAGCCATACTCTTTCATGCTCTTTATCAGGTTTTCTAGTTTTTGCTAAAAAACAAAAGTGGCGGCAAGCCTCAATGAATGCTATTGCATCCAAATTTATTGCATGCTTTTTAAGCTCATCTTTTAAGAAATATTGAAAAGGATGCCCAGCAAATGGAGGAACAGCTTAGAGAAGTAATCATCTAATAAGTAACAGGTTTTTACATAAATTGGGAAGCCTTATGGTTATAAAGTTTCTTATCTTAAATGGCTCTTGCTTGGCTGCTGACTTCTGATGATAAATTAAGAGTTTGGAAGGATGGTTTTTTTAAAGTTGTAGCTGTGTTTAAATCTTTTTCGGCTTTATTAAGTCTTCCTTCTTATCAACCCTTGCTTTTATCTTAAATATTTATAAAGTAAAGATGATTAGAAGAGCGAAATGAAGGGGAAGACTCTTATCAAGGAAGCTACTTGGCTTAACATATCCTACAAATGACTCTTTCTCGCAACTTTTAGAATTTAATTCATTTTTTAAACTTTTGGAAAGTAACCTTATTAATTTTTTCATGAGCAAATCAAAAGATAAATGTAAGGCGGTTAAGAGACAAAAAAAGGATATAGAATAAATGTAAGGAAGGATTGAATAAAAATGTATACTTATACTCTAAAAGTTGAGTAAAATGTGTGTTTTTTATAGGCCCTTAAGACGGTCGGTAAATACAGATTAAAATTTGCTTCAACATATACTATTTTATGCTTGCAATGTGAGTTAAAAAACTTGTATATGAACGCTCAACTGTAACAAAAGAGTGTTTAATGAAATGTCCTTTTTGCCATCATCGTGAGCTTAAGGTTATCGATTCGCGCGATGCTGCTGAACTAAATGCTATTCGGCGTAGAAGGGAATGCTTAGGATGCTTAAGAAGGTTTACTACTTTTGAGACAGTAGAACTCACGGTACAAGTGCATAAACGTGATGGGCATTACGAAGATTTTCAACAGCAAAAACTCGTGAATGGTTTAGAGGCGGCATGCCGTCATACCACTATTAGTCATGATCATGTCATTGCTTTGGCTGCAGAAATCAGCGAGGAACTCTCGCAACGCCAAGTGCATGTAGTGAGTACTAAGGAACTTGGCGAAATAGCCATGAAGCATTTACAAGCATTAGATGAGATTGCTTATATTCGATTTGCTTGTGTATATAAGCGATTTAAAGATATTGAAGAACTTATGCAAGCAATTAAAACCATTCAACCTAAAGAAAGTTTAAATAAAAGTTCCCAGGCTTGTTCGACGAGAAAGCCTTTAACGGAAATTCTAAAAAATTAAATAGTTATATTTTAAAAGGAGGTCCCTATGGGATTAAAGAAAAATGATGTCGCCCATTTCAAAAAGAAGCTAGAGGAGATGCGCGCTCAGCTAACCCATATCTTGAAAGGTTCGACTGCTGAGGTTAAAACTCCTGATGAAGCTACAGGTTATTCTCAGCATCAAGCAGATCAAGGTACGGATGATTTTGACAGAACCATTAGCCTTGAAGTAACTAGCCGAGAATACCATATTCTTCGACAAATCGAAAGAGCATTGGAAAAAATTGATGAAAACACTTATGGAATTTGCGATCTTACTGGCGAAGAGATACCGTTAGCTCGTCTAGAAGCGGTTCCTTATGCTACTATGACTGTAAAAGCGCAGGAGCAGCTGGAGAAAGGTTTAATTTGAGCATGATTAAGTATTTTACCATTTGTTTATCATGGCAGATGCTAGCTTTCATTGGATGTAGTGCTTTGATGGTAGACATCGTTACAAAATACCTTACTTATTACTACTTACCTATTTCCAATCATTTGTTGCTATGGTATCCTTATGGAGGAATAGGACTATTTAAAGACTTCCTAGGAATTGAATTTTCTATCACTCATGCCATTAACCATGGAGCTGCCTGGGGAATGTTTGCTGAGCTAAAGGACTTTTTGCTAGTCTTGCGCCTCTTCATGATTGGGGGATTGATAGGTTATTCTCTTTTTTATAATCGAAATAAAAGCTGGCGGCTACCTCTTCTATTAATTGTGGTAGGGGCCGCAGGAAATGTTATCGATACTTTTGTTTATGGACATGTGATAGATATGTTTCATTTCGTTTTCTGGGGGTATGATTTTCCTGTCTTTAACGTAGCCGACTCCTGCATTACAGTAGGGGTAGCCTGGCTATTAATAAGCTCACTTTTTGAAAGAGAAAAAATTCACCCTATAACCTGATGCTATGCTTAGTGTAAAATCTAGTCCTGAGCCTTATCAAGCCTCTAAATGGCTTTCTGTAGCTATGCTAATTGAGGAATCTGAAATACAGGCTCTTTTTCAGGCTTTAGGGGATTTTAAAATTTTTTCCATAGGAAGGGTAGAAAAAAGTGGAGAAGGACAAATTTCTCGTGAAGTTTTTCTGTCTAATTATAATCATTACCTTCACTTACTTAAAAGTAGGCAAACTCATGAAATGGAGTACTTTCGTTCCTTCTTTACTTCTGTGCTGACTTTTTCTGCAGATTATTTATATGCTTTGTCAATAGGCAACGATCGCCAGCTCATACGCATTGCAAAGCCAGTCGTGCAGCTGCAGCTGCATACCCTCGATTATTCGGTAGCTGATAATAAATTCCGTTCGATGGTGTTAGGAAAAGAGCCGGTTTCATGGGGGTTGCAGTTTTCATATCCCCAACTTTATCAAGATCCTCAAACACATGCTATCTATAAAGTAGGAGAGGCTTATACTAATACAGCTTTGTTTCGATTGATTCAACAATGGCAAAGAAAATATACGGTCCCCACCCCTTTCTTAGTTAAAGAAAAATTGATAAACGTGCCTATGCGCATAGGAAAAGAATGTTTTTCCTGGATCAATCAACATCCCCAGCTAGAAAGCAGAGGTTTGCAGGTCCAACTTCCTTCCCCTACGAAAATCCCCTGAATAAAAAAGCCGGATAAAAGCCAGCTTTTTAAAGGCTAGGCTGAGAAGGTCTTTTGCTAAATAGCCAGCGCTTAAAATAAGCTTTCTTAAGCTGGCAGAGGGGTAACGATCAATGAAAAAAGAAGCTTTTTAAACCGATAAAAAGTAGAGGCTACTATAGATAATTTATTGCTTGATAGTGTATATTAGCACCTATGAAAAATTGCATGAATACTTATTCTTTAATAGATAGTGGAAACGGTTACAAATTAGAACAATTTGGTCCTTATACAATATCAAGGCCATGCTCACAAGCAGTATGGGAGCCACGCCTTTCTCAAGAAAGCTGGGATAATGCCCATGCTTTTTTTTCTCGAGAAGGACAAAACAAATGGACTTTTCGGAAAGAAAAGCTCCCAGATGTGTGGCAGATCAAAGTGGCAGATATAGTTTTCAAAATCTCTCCAACAGATTTTGGCCATCTAGGGATTTTTCCTGAGCAAAAAGCTTTTTGGAAGTGGATCCAAAGCAGGCGTATTAAAGGTAAGCGTGTGTTAAATTTATTTGCCTACTCGGGTGGCTCAACTCTTGCAGCTGCGCAGGCTGGAGCAGAAGTGTGCCATTTAGATGCTTCCAAAGGAATGGTAGCCTGGGCCCGTGAAAATGCTGCTTTAAATCAACTTGAGAAAACTCCTATTCGTTGGATTATTGATGATGTTTTCAAGTTTTTGGGACGGGAATTAAGACGCGGGTCCCGCTATGATGCCATTATTCTCGATCCTCCTAGCTTCGGCAGGGGGGTTAATGGAGAGGTTTTTAAAATTGAGGAGGAAATCAACAAGCTCTTAAGAAGTTGCCGAGAGCTGCTCACCCCCAAACCCTTGTTCATCTTGTTCTCTTGCCATACTCCCGGCTTTTCTCCTTTAGTTATGAAGCATCTTCTCCATCAAAACTTAGAAGGACTTTCCGGAACGATTGATGAAGGAGAGATGTTATTAGAAGGCTGTGCCGAAACCTTTCCTATTCCTAGTGGAACTTTTGCAAGGTGGCAATATGCAGAGTAAAGTCCTTACGTTAACCAGCTTACAAAACGCTCGTGTTAAGCAAGTGATTGGCCTTCGTGAGCGCCGGGTACGTGATAAGTCCGCGCAATTCATTATTGAGGGATATCGAGAAATTTTACGTGCTTATGAAGCGGGATATAAAATTGATAGTCTTTTTTATTGCCAGGAACTGTTTTTAGGAGAAAATGAAAAGCCTTTGATCGACTCTTTAAGTAGTAAAGGAGCTCAGCTTTTTCATTGCTGGGAAAATATTTTTCGGAAAATGTCGTATCGTGATCGTCCCGACGGATTAATTGCTATCGCTGCTCAACAGCGGCGAGGGCTAGATCAGTTATCAAGCTTGATTAAAAAAAATGCTCATTCTCCTCTTTTAGTGGTGGCAGAAGCTATTGAAAAGCCTGGTAATCTAGGTACCATTTTACGTTCATCCGATGCTGTTCATCTCGATGCCTTGATTGTTTGCGATAAATGTACAGATATTTATAATCCTAATGTAGTACGTGCTAGCGTAGGGACTTTGTTTACTGTCCCCGTGATAGAAAGCAAAGGCCATGAAACCATTCATTGGTTAAAAAAGCATAACATCTCTATTGTTGCTGCTACTCCTAGCGCTAAGTTAGAATATACACAAGCCGACTTAAAACAACCGGTAGCTATTGCTGTTGGCACCGAGCAGCTAGGTCTATCAGAGGCGTGGATGCAGCAGGCTAATATCCAGGTAAAAATTCCTATGCTTGGGGTAGCCGATTCTCTGAATGTAGCTATGGCCACTACCTTACTTTTATATGAAGCTTTACGTCAGCGACAAGGGTAAGTCATATGGACCCCCAAATTCTTTATGAAGATAATCATCTTTTTGTTGTTTGCAAGCCTGCAGGAATTTTAACGCAACCTAGTGGTACCCAGCAAAAAAATTTAGAAGACATTTGTAAAGTCTGGCTTAAAAAAACTTATAATAAGCCGGGCAATATATTTTTAGAAGCTGTCCATCGTTTAGATAAATCTGTAAGCGGCATTGTAGTTTTTGCACGCACGAGTAAAGCTCTTAGCCGCTTAAATGCTGCACTACGCCAGCAACAATTTCGCAAAGTATATTTGGCAATTGTCGAAGGTCTTCCTGAAAAGCCGGTAGATACTTTAGAGCATTACCTTTTGCATGATGACTATCAAAGTCTAGTAGTTTCGAGCAATAGACTTGATGCAAAATTATGTCGCTTACATTATCAAGTTCTTAAGCATACTAACCAGGCTTCTTTAGTGGAGGTTGTTTTGGAGACGGGCCGTTACCATCAAATTCGTGCTCAGCTAGCTGCCATCGGAAAACCTATTGTGGGGGATGCTAAGTATGGAAGTCAAAAGCCTTGTTTTTCTCCAGGTATTGCTTTACATCACGCGGAGTTAATGTTTCCTCATCCTACTTTAGGAAGGTCTATTACCCTAAATGCAACCTTGCCCGAAGAGATGCTTAAGCTTTTGTAACCAAGCAGCATAATCAGCTTTAAGAAGAAAAAACTATAGATTGCAGACAAGATGGGCGGAAGGGTACCTAGATAAACCTAAAATCTTAAATTTTACTTTTCTCTTCTGAAATGTCTGGAAGTGGCGGAATGGTTTTCATGACGAGCTCTAATGCTTCATATTCTCCTAACACGCGGTCAATGTTTTTTATAATAAGAGATGTATCTTGGTGGGTGGCTACTTTAGGATTTTTAAATAAATCTTTCAAATCTTGAAAAGGCTGCATAAGAATCTTCACGTTAATGCTTTTATCTTGAAGGAAAGTAGATTGAGTAATTTCTTCCAATCCATTGATAAGGCTAAAAAAGGGATCTTTTAAATCCAAAGAGGTGTATTCAATCTCTTCTAAGATATTTCTACTTATTTCTAGAAGGGTCAGGCTGGCTCTAACACCAATATCAGGTAAGCCCTGATTTATCGCTGCCTTCGCATGGCAGCTTAGAAGGCGGAGAGGATAGCTGGCCAAGGTTAAATCAAATCTTGCGCAATGAAGAATTATTTTTCCCCATACTGTTACTAAGGTAGCAGCTACTTGCTCAAGCTTTTTTGCCAAAACTTTTTCATTAATAAGGGAGATACGTTCAAAGATATAATACAATATATAGCTAGTTTTATCGTGCATATCTGAATTTTTCTCCCGACTATCGGTAGCCATATGTGCTATCCTTTTAGAGGAAGATAGGAAGTTTCTTATAATGTTTGGCATGGCTTGTAAAGCTTGGTTGCAAACAGTTGCATTCATTTTATGAGTAGATATTAAAGCTGTTTCGGTAAGTGCCTCCACAGCTTCGCAAAGCTCTGATTTTCTATCATTTTGGATGCTTTCTTTGGCTATTTGGGTGAATAAAACCACCTGTTCCAAAGGATTTAAATAAGTGATGAGTCTTTTTAAAAGCGTATAATAAATATCTAGGGTGATTCCTAAGCTAAAAACCGAGAGAGCTAATCGGTGGCTCTTTTGCAGATAGTTTAGCCAGAGGGTATCTAAGGCAAGCATGTAGCTTAACAGAGCGAAGAGCACTATCCAGCTATAAATACCTAAAAGGTATTTATCTTTTTTAAATAAACTTAATAAATAGGGAGTGGAATTTTGCCCAGCTTTTTGCAGAGGTATTAAACTGCCTGCCATTGTCAAACAAAAAAGGACAAAGAAAGCCGTTCCTATGATCAATAAGAGGTAGCCTAGTAAATTTTCATTTGGCAGGTTAATTGGCGTAAAAGGAGCAAAAAGTATAAAGAAGGCGGCGAGTGCAGAAAGAAAAATTCCAATCATTGGATACCTTTGTGAATTTAAGCGAAGGTTATCATAAAACTAATTTTTGTGTATCTATTCTCAAAAAAATGGATAAATAGCTTTTTCTTTTTAGCATGCTTTTATTTTCGAATAGCATTTTATAGCCAGCCATTTCCACAACTAAATTAATTTATTGCCTTTTTAGCATGAATAGTGGCCTTTGGACAAGCTCTTACGGTGATATCATTCACATTAACTTACAAAGGCATCTTCTTTTACAACATATAATCTAGGGATTTACAAGGAGGTTAATGGAAAAAAAGCAATTGTAGAGGAAGGATGGGAGGGGGAGAGCCTATCTTCTCTTCTGCGTTAGAGCCCCCTACAGAGGATAAAACACAGGTGCTAGCACTAATACATCTTAAAGAGATTTTAATAAATATTTTGTTTGGCTTGAAAATTAAATTGCTGGCTATTACTATTTGTGGTAGATATAGTTATTATTTATTCAATAAGGTTAACTAAGGTAATTAAATGTCAATTTTCTCAACACAACCGATATTTCAAATGTTACCAGTAACAGAGCCAATGGCTCAAACATTAGCAAATAGGCCCCTAGTATTTCAAACGTTTCCAAAGGCGGAACGGATATCTCAAAGCTTGCCGAATGCAAAGCTAATATCCCAATTGTTACCAAAGGCAGCATCAATAGCTCAACCCTTGCCGAAGGTAGAGCTAATATCTTCATTGTTACCAAAGACAGAGCCAATAGTGAATGCAGAGCTAATATCTCAGCTGTTCTCCGAGATAAAACCCATGCCTCTAATGTCAGAAATGGAGTGTCCGTTTGCTTGGAAATCCGAAAGCTACTCCTTAATCAAACTGATCCAGTTGTTACCTTCGGGCGCTAAGCTTCCAATGAGTTTTACTACTAAACGATCCTCTAAAGTTTTAGGCTATATCCCTATTATTGGGACTGCTATGGGGATTTTTCGAGTTTATAAAGGGATCCAAGAGTATCGTTTTTTTAATACTATACACTTACATTCGCTAACTACCCGAAGCTTTAAATGGATTGCAAGAGGAGTTTGTGAAAGTATTCCTATCCTTGGAGGTTTAATTTGCCTAATTATGGACGTTATATCTACGATATTGAGCAAAAATAGTTCGCATATCCTTTTAAACTTTGAAGATGAAACGCCTTGTGGATATTGCCATGCATGTGGTTATTGCAACTGTTAAAGCTATCTTATGATCATTTTATCCTAAATAGCGTTAATGCATGTGCAATCCTACCGACCAAGAAGCATTATTTACATGCTTTTAAGCTACTTCTTATGTAATCCCATCCTTTACTTTATAGTGTCACTTTGTAAGTAGAGCGGTAGGTTTCAGAGGAGCCGGTATACAAACTTAAGATTTTTGAGCCAAGGATGGCTCCCTATTTGCTGATACCATGGCATGGTTCAATAGAGGTTAACTTGGTCGAATGATTTTCTTCTTCGATCCTGATTCTTCAAATGAGGGCTTACTTAGAATCTTACAAATAGCCTAAGGAAATTTATCTTAAAAAACATAACAAGTCTTGCGTGTGGAAGCTAAAATCTTCATTCTGGGGGGTGTTAAACCTTTTCTTTATTCAATTTAGCTCTTCTAAAAAATGCTTCGTGAAATTTTTTGCCACCTTTCTTGTTCCCTAATTTGTCGATAGCATATATACACGGCTAATAACTTCTGAGGCTTATTGATATAAAAATTTTAAAATGAAAGTTAACCCGCTGATTTTACAGGTGTGATTTAATATAAAAACAATAGGCAGCAACAAGCGTCGAGAAAACCTTTGCTTATGAATCAACTCTCCTCAGATTGTTATGATATTAAAATTTTCATTTACAGCAGCTGCAGAGCTACTTTTTCCTTTCTTGATTTGAAATAGGCAAGCTTGCTAGCATTTGATGAATGTTATTAAAAATTGAGAAAAATAATGTCTAATTCTAAGGTCCTTACGGCCATCCGGCAAAGCATCCAGGCAGTTGAAAAGCTTTTATTACCTCATAATCAAGCTTTCCTGCAGCAGGCAGCTTCTTTGATTGCCGAGTGCTTTAGTCGGGGAAATAAACTGATTATTGCCGGAAATGGTGGTAGTTTATGTGATGCCGCACATTTTGCAGAGGAGCTTACAGGAGTTTTTCGGCAGACACGACCTGCTTTGCCAGCTCTTGTTTTGTCAGAGCCTGGTCATCTTACTTGTGTGGGAAATGATTTAGGTTATGAAAATATTTTTTCTCGGGGGATAGAGGCGTTGGGAAAGCCTGGCGATATATTTGTTGGCTTGACCACTAGTGGAAATTCTTTGAATATTGTTAAAGCTTTTGAAGCAGCTCGCCTCTATCAAATGCAAATAATCGCCTTCTTAGGAAAGACCGGCGGGCGGTTAAAAGGTATTGCAGATTTAGAAATAATTATTGATGGATTTGAAACCTCTGATAGAATTCAAGAGGCACACATGGCAGCTATCCATATCATCATTGAATTGGTAGAAAATAGGCTTTTTTATTCTTCAGCATCCGCTTTAGGTAAATAAAAGTATTGGCTCTTCATAACCCTATAATTTATGATTTAAACTTGTATGTTAAAAAAGCTAGAGCGCTATTTGGTTGATCTTATTCAAGGTAAAAAGCAAGGGGCTTTGGCTTTTATAGCTAAAACTTTACTTAGATTTCTTAGCTGGATTTACCAACTGATCATAGCTGGCCGCAATTGGGCGTTTGATCAAGGTTGTTGTAAGCAGTATCATGCTCCTGTGCCCGTGGTAATTAGCATTGGCAATATTGTGGTGGGAGGGACTGGTAAGACCCCCGTTACCTTGATGGTGGCACAAGCTTTTTCCAATGATTTTACTATTGCTATTTTATCGCGAGGTTATCGTTCTAAAGCCGAGCATCTTCCTTTACCTGTGATTTTAAGTTATGGCAACGGACCTGTACATCCTGCAGCTTATTGTGGGGATGAACCTTACCTTTTAGCTCAGAATTTACCAAAAGCTCATATCATTGTTGGTAAAAACCGCCAGCAATCCTCCAGAATGGCGGTTAGGGCAGGAGCCCAGCTAATTCTACTAGATGATGGTATGCAGCATCGTAAATTAGCTCGCGATTATGAGATTGTAGTCATTAATGCTTTAGATCCTTTTGGCCAGGGGTACTTTCTACCCCGTGGCTTCCTGCGCGAAGCTGTTTCTTCTCTTTCCCGTGCAGATTTGATTGTTCTTAATCATCTACAAGATAAAGAGCAGTTTCAGTTAATAGCAAAAGAGATTCGTAAGTTCTCAGAAGCTCCTTTAATAGCCACGAAAATGGAAGTTGCAGAGGTATTGGATTTACAGGGACAGCCATTAGCGGAGCTAGTAGGAAAAAAGGTCGGAATCTTTTGTGCAATCGCTCATCCTGATTATTTTTATCAAACTGTGAAGCAATTAGGAGCAGAGCCTGTGGATACCGAATTTATGCTAGATCATTTAACTTTTACTACTGAAAGCTTAATCCAATTTTGTGAAAGAGCTAAGGCAAAGGGAGCGGAGTGGATCTTATGCACGGAGAAAGATAGGGTAAAACTTGATGAATTAGCTCTAGCTGGCCAGCCAATCGGTTGGTTAAAGATGACTTTAAGAATTGTTGAAGGAAAAATTCATTGGGAGGGTTTTATAGAAAAAACCAAACACTACATTAAGCGCAGGATATAAATTTGAATCTTTAGCTTTCCTAAACCCTAGCTTAATGGATATTCATTAAATCCTAGGCTTTATTTAAAAAGATCAAGAAATATCGGTTGCTTTTTAAGCTAGCTGGAGAGCTTGCTAAATTAAAAAACCAATATGCATTTTTTGGCTGTTTAAAGGATATTTGCATCTTATCTTTTAAATTTTTCGTTTCGAGGGTAGTCCATGGAGTAGCTCTAGTATGCATAGGCAGCCAGAAGCGGCAAGAAGCTCTTCTAATTATATGCTTTTAAGCTACTTCTTATGCAATCCCCTACTTTATAAAGCCTTTATCGTTAAGTAGAAAGACAGCTTCCAGAGGGTTAATAGGTCGATTAAGTTTTTTAAGCATATTACATCGTTTAAAAATAATGTGCTTGCGAGCAACTCTTTATGTAATCATATACCTGATAAAAGGTGGTTCAAGAACGTATTATTAAAAAACAGCTTAATTTTTTTCATAATCTTTTAAAGAGAGATCTCTTCAAGCGATAGGAGCGTAGCATATACCATATGATACTAATTAGGCTAAGAACTGTCCACACGATCAAACGAGGAGTATTGAACCAAGGATAGGGCTTTTGAGGAGGGGTACCCCACCGAGGCCCTGGCGGCCATATAATCCAATCAGGAGCGCCTTGTAAATTAGCTTCTGGTACAAAGCCAAAAACGCGGCTATCGGCGCTCATGGCATGATTGTCTCCTAAAGTTAGATAGTATCCTTCAGGAATTTTTAGGCCAAAAGTTTCAATAAAATCTTTATCTAACGAGCCATCTTCTTTTAAAGGAGCTCCATGATCCTTGAAAGCAATATAGGGTGCAGCTTTTGAAGCTCTTTGTTCGCGCACTTTCTCATTTTTGTTAAAGGCAAGAAGGTAAGGATCTTCTGGCATAAAAATGGGCGCCCCTAAGGTGCATAATGCTCCGTCCCTAAAATAGGCATAACGGGCAGGATATAAAAATGGGTTAGCAGCTGTAGGTTCATAATGAGTGCTCATTTCCATGCCAAGATTGTATAGTAGCTGAACATGAGCAGGATCACGACTGTAAATAGGGTGGTTTCTAGGAAGTTCCCAAGCCAGGCTTGCAAGGCCTATTTGATAGGCAATACCATTGTAGAACTCATAAGTGCCGTTAGGGATTGTCGGCATTAAAGGGCTATCCTTAGCTAAGCTAGAAGAATTGTAGCTATAGCGTGTAGCGCGTCCTTCCCGCACGACAAAACGAGCCGTATACATAGTGTTCATTAAGACATCGATATGTTTTTGAGATAAAGGAATGATTGTTGTAAAAGCACCAACCAGTGGCTTAATACCCAAGCGACTTTGTTGGAAAAGCGTTTCCGGGTAATTAAGGCAAGGCGTATGCCGCATTTCTAAATAAAGGAGGCCTTGGCTAACTTCATCTTTATTAAACAACTTGTGATCCGTTAGCTGCTGCTGATTTAGAAGACGAGAGAGCGCAAAATTGCGAAATCCCCAAAAATCACTATAGGTCTTGATCTCCTGATGAGGGATTCCTGAAGCAAGGGGCTCATCTTTAATCCATTCTTTGCCATTGTATATTTCGCCAATTACCTGATTGGAAGGGAGGATAGTCATACGACCGATGGATTGGTGCATTTGATTAAAAACAAACTGATTTTTTTTCGGACGCGTCACTAAACCTTCTAAGTAAAAAAAAGGAATATAGCTTAAATCTTTTATCCAAGGGCTATTACGTAGCTCTACCTGATCTGTTTTATTCTTATCCATTCCGTAAATCTTACCGCCATAAAAATAAACCGTATCTCCAGGCTTAGCCATACAGCGTTTAATATAGCGTTTTTTATAAGGAAAAAGCCATAGGTAGTGAGAGTCAGTGTCCGGCAAATCAATATTATCCCCTGAAAAAATTACGATCCCGGTTCTTTGTACAAGAGAAGGATCAAAATAGAGATGACCTGTCGTAAAAGGGGTGTTAATACCAAAACTTGTTTTGCTAACTAACACGTTATCTTGTTCTCGAAAAGTAGGTCGCATCGAACCTGTGGGTATTTCATAGGCTTCAAATACTAGCTGGCGTAAAAGGGTGGCCATCAATAAGGCGACGAGGATAACTACACTAAATTCTCGGAGGTATTCAAATAGGGATTTTTTTAAAGTTACTTGGTTATACGTTTCTAGGATATGTGCCAGCTTACTAGCTTCTTCTTTATTTTTTTGAAGAAGGGCTTGATCCAAATTCTCTAAAAGGTTTTCTAAGGTAGCTTTTTGCTCTAACGATAAGACCTTATGTTTTCTTTTGTAGCTTTTACAGCCGGCTACAAGAATGGAGCGGGATTTGCTAAGAGTATAAATTTTCATGGAATCCCTAATTTTTTAAAGATTAGCATCGTAAATAAAATGCTCACCAAAAGCAAATATAAAAATAAGAACGCTTCTAAATTTTGCGAGCAGCGCCTAAACTTCTTTTTTTTGTATGCTTTTTGTACGCTTTATGCCCTAAAAATAGAGAGCTAGGAGGACTAATTCTGTGGAAATTTTGTTTAAAAGGTGTGTGTAAAAAGTTTCTTATAACGAAAATTGCAACAAAATTTTGGAAAAAATGTCAGACTAAAAAATACAAGAAAAGATAAATAAGCGTTTGATTATAAATGAAATAAGAAGAAGTGTGGGTAGATTGTCGGCAAGAAAAAAATTCTAAAAATAAAAAGTGGAAAATGCTTGGTTTTTGTTGATAACTTAGCCAGCTTTCCTTAGCGGCCTCTCTTTGGCAGGAGCTCCTCTACCATGCACTCCTTTACCGCTGTCAATAATGTGAATTTTGGCTTTCCCGATAATTCCGCTGACTTGTAACCAATAAGGAAAATAAGAAGGATAAATACCCGCTACTTGGGGTAAATAAATTTCAATGATTTTGCCCGATAGTTCACTACCATCTTTCGGCCAAAAAGCGCGCCATGCTTCAAAACTTATCCCTGGGATGATCTTTCCTTCGAAAATTAATTTAGGTTGCCAGTAAGGTCTCCTATCGCTAGCTTGAGAAGGAGGAGGCGGCCCTACTTTCCTCCGTTCTTTAAGGGGAATATTATAAAGTTTTAAATTTAATAAAGTGGATAAAAAATTTTCTCCCTCCGGGAAGGTATACCATCCGTTTTTTGTATAAGAAAAATATTCAGATATATGCCCCGAAGTAGTATCAATCACGTATCGCACCCAGGATGTATGCCCAGGAGCATTTTGTTCAGCCCACTTTTTCCATGAAAATCCTTCTAATTGAATGCTTTGGCTAGGAACCGTAATCTCTTCTAAAGAAATTTCATGGGAGGCAAAAGTGTCGATAAGTAAAAAAGTATAAGTTTTATTTTGCAAAGTAACAATATAATCCCCAGAGTTTGCTTTTCTCAATTTATCTTTTAAATAAAGCTCTTGCCCATTTAACTGAAAAAAATAGCCGCAAAAGAGGAAGATTAAAAAACTGTAAAAATTTTTATGCATACTTTTCCTAATTAATCAACTTATCCTAGAATATCTTATCTTGCTTTAATTTTTAACGGTAGAATAAAACATCTTAAAATTTGTATGCTAAAATTGTTTATTTGAAAGCCCATTAAATGGAGGAAAAATAGGTTTGCAACCGTATAATCAATCTGTTGGCTTATTCACAGATCTATATCAGCTATCTATGTCTTATGGATATTGGAAAGCTGGCCTGGAGCACAAAGAGGCCGTATTTCAACTGTTTTTTCGCCGTGCTCCATTTCAGGGGGGATTTACTGTTACAGCAGGGCTTGAAGCCGCCATAAATTTTATAGAAAATTTTCATTTTGATTCTAGCGATCTCAGCTATTTAGCAAGCTTAGAAAATCCTGAGGGAGCACCTGCTTTTCCAAGTGACTTTCTAGAATATTTATCTAAGATGAGGTTTTCTTGCCATTTAGATGCAATACCTGAAGGTACTCTTGTTTTTCCCTATGAGCCTTTATTGCGCATTCAAGGCCCCTTAATTCAATGTCAAATTTTAGAAAGTCCCTTACTAAATTTAATTAATTTTCCTACTTTAGTAGCAACTAAGGCCGCTCGAATGCGTGTTGCCGCGCATAATGACCCAATATTAGAATTTGGCTTAAGGCGAGCTCAAGGCTTCGATGGCAGTCTTACAGCTAGCCGAGCAGCTTATATAGGGGGATGTGATGCAACCTCAAATGTTTTAGCAGGAAAATTATTTGGCATACCGGTTAAGGGCACTCATTCGCATAGCTGGGTAATGGTATTTGATGATGAATTAGAAGCTTTTAAGACTCTTGCCCAAAGTATGCCCGCTAATAGCCTCTTTCTTGTAGATACTTATGATAGCCTTGAAGGAGTAAAAAAAGCTATACAAGTAGGCCAGTGGCTAAAAAGCCAAGGTAAAACCTTCCATGGTATACGCCTAGATTCAGGAGATTTAGCTTATTTAAGTCATACGAGCCGAAAGATGTTAGATGAAGCCGGTTTTTCTCAGGCAGTCATTGTGGCAAGTAATGAATTAGATGAAACCCAAATTAGTGAACTTAAATATCAAAAGGCGCCAATAGGGGTATGGGGAGTAGGCACCCAATTAGTTACTTCTTACGATTACCCAGCGCTAGATGGTGTTTACAAGCTGTCGGCTTTGCGCGATCCTGAGGGGCCTTGGAAATATAAATTAAAATTATCCGAACAGATGATAAAAATTTCTAATCCTGGGATTTTGCAAGTGCGCCGTTTTCGCAATACTAGTTCTTCTCCTATTGCTGACATGATTTATGATATAAATATGCCCGTGAGCCCTGAACCTTGTCTTATTAACCTTAAGGATTCGACTGAACAAATTGTTCTAAAAAAAGGATTGCAAAGCGAAGAACTGCTAGTGCCTATTTTCCGCCAAGGAAAATGTGTATATCAATTGCCTAAGCTAGCGAAAATTCGTGAAAGCACTCTTCAAGCCCTCGAAAAGTTTCCTAAACATTCTAAGCTTTTAAAACACCCTTGCCCTTACCTGGTGGGCATGGAGAAATCTTTATATGCATACAAAAGTCAAGTAGTTAATCACATACGCCACCAAATTTGTCAGGACTCTCTCTTTACTAAAAAAGGTATAAAAGAGGAATAATTTATGACAGCTTTGCTGATTATCGATGTTCAGAACGATTTTTTTCCGCAAGGAGCTTTAGCTGTCAAAGAGGCTGAAAAAATTCTCCCTAATCTTAATAGAATTATACGCTATCCTTTTGAGGTAATTGTAGCTACAAAAGATTGGCATCCTCTCGATCATGTGAGCTTTGCCTCTTCTCATGGAAAAGAGGTAGAAGAGGTGATCAATATAGGTGGTTTAGAGCAAGTTTTATGGCCTGTACATTGTGTGCAAAATTCGGTAGGAGCGCAATTTTCTGCAGGCTGGGATGATCATCGAGTACAAAAAGTGATTTATAAGGGCACGGATAAAAGAATGGATAGCTATAGCGCTTTTTTTGATAATGGAAGAAGCAAAGCTACAGAATTACATAAATTTTTACAAAGCAAAGGAATTAAAAAAGTTTTTTTAGTAGGGTTGGCTACCGACTATTGTGTGAAATACTCTGCTCTTGATGCTTTAAATTTAAATTATCAAGTGTATGTAATTATTGATGCATGCAAACCTGTTAATTCATTGCCGGCAGCTGAAGAAAAACACTTAAATGAAATTCTGCAAGCGGGTGGCTCTCTTATTTATGCAAAAGATGTTGTTAAAATATTAGCTTTGAGCTCGCAGCAATAGCAATAAAACATTAATTAAAGGCTGCAAAGCATCCTTGATTAAAGCTGAAAAAGAACAATTACTAATATTTTATAAAGCATTTCATCTATCGATTGATTTTTTTTTAATAATTAAATATATTAGATTTCGTTATTAAAGGTTTCTGCTTAAATTTATAGGTTGAAGAAGTATGACTAGAGGAAATATGACAGTGTCTACATTTTGCAGTTGGCTTCATTCTAATCCTCTCAATAGCCTTATGAATAAAATCTCTAAATGGGAGGAGAAGGGGGCAGCTGGACGAGCGCGCGCTGCTAATTTGGGGGTGCTTGCGCTGGATCTTCAAGGAGTCTTTTTTAATACCTTACGTTCCCCCTTACTAGCTCTCATTGTGCCTGCCTCCTCTATGTTATCAGGGGGAGCCTCTCTTGCGCGGAGAGCAATACCTTTAACAGGATTAGATCGCCCAGCTGCTACTTTTCGACGCAAATGTATACGAGTTTTACCTATTGTTGTTTCTCATTGCCCCAATGCTAGAGACCTAGGAAGAAGCATTCTAAAGGTAGTTAACTACAGCCTTGGCTTTTTTTCTTCTCTGATTGTAGGCTTTGTTTCGGTTAAGACTAATTTATGGATCCATCATCAGTTAGGCTTGATTTGTGATCCAGAGCTTGCTAAGCAAAAGCGCAAGAATAAAGTTATCATGCATCTAAAAAAGGTGGAATGTACAAAACCTTATAGAGAAAAAATCAGGAAGAGGATTGATAAGCATACGGAAGAGAAGCTAAGAGAGTATCTGTTAGCCTCTTCATCTGCTATCAAAGAGGGGATAGTAGGTAAAAATCGGCTGTGCTTAGCTATCGAGGAAGCTACAAAGAAGAAACGTGAAGAAGCTAAAATTGATTACGAAAAGCAACGAGGCCGAGCTTTAAGTTCAGCTGAATTGGATTTAATAAAAGCTAAATATTGGAAGAATTTAAACGCTCCGTTCATATTTAAGGAAGAATTAGCGCCAGATTTTTATCCATTTTTAACTTACTATTTTAATTGGAGAAGTGATGGGAGGCTAAAAAATCAACCTTTCGCTTTTAAGTCCCTTAGTCTTTATCATGCTTATATGGCTGGCTATTATCGCTGGAATCTTACCCCTGAAGAAGTTAGTCAGACTATAAGCTCAATTATTTCAATTCGAGAGATGAAAAAGGCCAGAGTAGAAGCTACCCGAGACACTTACTATACCTTATATTTTCATACTATCTTGAAAGAGCAGAAGTGTATCGATTATGATCGAAAAATTGAGAGAGCTTTACAAGCAAAAGCAGAAGAGCTAGGCAAAAATTTATCTGCAGACGAAATTGAGGCAATCGATCAAGAAATAAAAGCATTTATTAAAACACAAGAGACGCTTCTAGAGGCCGCTCGCCGTACTAACCAGAATTTATCAATTGCTTATATTCGCCACATTATCGAGAATCAAGATTATGAGTTTAATGAGGCTGCACGCCAAGAATTGGAAGATTTTGCTTTGCAGGCAAGCCATCATCTTAAGCAAAGAATGACTGCTGCAACCGCAGAAGTAGTAAAGCGTCTTAGAAGGGCAAAAGATCGAAAAGATTTTTCTTCCATTGAGCATTTTTCTAAATTAAAAGATATAGTTACCAGGCAATTGAAACGCCGATTTATCAGCCCTTCTTCTAAAAACTCAGCATATGACCTAAAGAATGATGAAACAATCGACCAGGCGATTATGGAGTCAGCAAAAAATGCTGGAGAGTGCCAGGTTGAAAGTAGATTAGCTCAAAGTAATACCCAGTCACTGTCTAGTAAGGATAAAGAGATATTAAAAAAACATCATGAGGAAATTGAAGTTCCTAGGCTATATGAGCAGCTATGGTTAAGGAAGTCTAATAACTTTTCCCTCTTAGAAAATATACGCGAGCAAGCTTTTCATAAAATGATGAAAAAGATGTATGAAAGGTCAGATGGTAAAAGGGTACTATTTAAACAGTGGATAAAAAGAGCAGACTTGCCCAAAGGCCATGAAAACAATTTGTCTATAGATAATAAAGCTATTCTCTCTGATAAAAACTATGCCGATATCACTATTATTTTATCTAATAACGACGATATAAATTCTGCTCAAATAATCTTTAAGGGTCATGAGCGCATAAGGAATGCTAATGCTGAGTATATGGATGGACCTCTTTCAACCATAGAGTTTACATTTAAAGAGCTAGAAAAAGAATTAAGGCAAAACAAAAAAGTCTTTAAAAAGGTAGCTGCTAGATATAGGTCTAATAAGACGCGCATTCGAGAGACATACCTTGGAGTAAATGGGATTAATTATCAAGAAGAGCGCTATCAAGCTCTGCATCTTAAGCAGCAGTGTGAGGAGCATAAGCTTTGGGAGGTTTTTGGTACTTTAATTGACAAAGAGGCTGAAAGAGAAAGAGAAGTTGAGACGTTGAAAACACTCTTGAAAGAAGCCGAGCGAGAAGTTAATAAGTATAAAGGAGAGCATACTGATGTTGCTAGCCAAAATGATAGGCATCAAATTCAAACTAATTTGAATGAGTAGAGGCTTATCACTTATTTAATAGAAAAGAGGGCTAAAAAAGAAAAACTGTCAGAAATTGTAAGCGATCACGGGTAAGCCTAGCTTTAAATGTGATTATGCGAGTATTTACAAAGTCAAAAATGCTTGTAAATAGCTATTCTCTATTTATTGCACTTTCTGCCTTACATTATCTTCTGTGGATTAAGATTTTAAGCAGCTTTGTCTCCTGTGATCGCTTACCAAAAATTGCTAAAGTAAAATAATGGTGTTTAAACAAACTCCCTTTGCCCAATCTAAAAAAGAATTACCTTTTAGAACATATTTCTTTTATCAAAACATGAATTTTATTGAGCATATGTTTGCATAAAGAATGGCTCAGCAGCATATAAATTAGCTCGCAAATCTTGCAGAGAGCAAAAGGAAGATCTGTTTTTTTAGCTTCTACAGCACGGCCGTCCCATGGCTAGAGATCAGATTGCTCTACCAATTTGCAGAGAAGTAATTTCGCAAGATAAAAAGTGTAATATAATTTATGGGCTCTTGAGGATAGAGAATCCATGCGGTTGAGATGCCTAGAAGAAAAGGATAATCTACCTTATTCCTATTAAGCACTTTTATTATGGCAGAAAATTGATTCCAAAAAGCCTACAGCTCTTTTATAGAATATAGGGCCTCCTGTTAAGCTGTTATTTTTAGCTTTACCTTTCAATTGTTCATTCCTTTCTTATTTTTATTAGAACTTGCCCTTCATTTTTTTCCATGCTATAAAATGCTTAATAAAAACGGAAAGGCGAGTATGTATAAAATTTTTTTATGGGCACTGATTGGAATAATATCGGGCACGGCTCATCTTCCTCTTTTTGCAGAAGAAAAGGCAGATAAAAAAGAGGAAGAACTTATAACCTCTTCTCTTAAAGAAACAATTTCTGAAACTAAACATCAAATAACAATTAATAATATAGCAATCCCTTACAAAGCAATCGCTGGAAACATCCTGCTTAGGAATGATCACTCGAAGCCGAAAGCTACTATTTTTTATATTGCTTATTTTAAAGAAGAGGTTTTAGAACCAGCTAAACGTCCTCTTATTTTTTGTTTTAATGGAGGCCCAGGGTCTTCGTCTATATGGTTACATGTAGGTGTTTTTGGACCTCGCCGGATCCTTCTAAGCGATGAAGGAGAGGGCCTTTTTCCTTATCAAGTGATTGATAATCCTCATTCTCTCTTAGATGTAGCGGATTTGGTATTTATCGATCCGATCTCTACAGGCTATAGCCGTGTGACCTCTGGAGAAGATGCCAAACAATTTCATGGAGTGGACGAAGATATTGAGTCACTGGGTGAGTTCATTCGTCAATTTATTACGCAATACGAAAGATGGAATTCTCCTAAGCTATTAGCAGGCGAAAGCTATGGAACGACGCGTGCAGCAGGATTAGCAGGTTATTTGCATGACGAGCTAAATATTTATCTAAATGGGATGATTCTTATCTCGTCTGTATTAAACTTTCAAACGCTCAATGATTATAATGAAGGGAATGATCTTCCTTACCCCCTATATTTACCTACTTATACAGCTACTGCATGGTATCATAAAAAGCTAGGGGAAAACTTACAAAGAGACTTAGATAAAACATTGGAAATGGTTAAAGACTTTGCTTTAACAGATTATACCTCGGCTTTAATGAAAGGAGATAGTTTAAGTGCCCATGAGCATGCTAAGATTGTAGCTCAATTGGCTGATTATACAGGATTATCGCCTGAATTTATCAAAAAGGCTAATTTGCGGATTAGCCCGCAACGCTTTTCCAAAGAATTATTAAGAGCTCATGGTTTGATTGTAGGGCGTTTTGATTCTCGCTTTAAAGGAGAAGCCTTAAATCCATGTAACGATTATCCTAGCTATGATCCGAGCTTTGATGCAATTGCAGGAACTTTTACAGCTGCCTTCAATCAGTACATTAGAAAAGAGCTTAAGATAAAAAATGATCAAGAATATAAGATCTTAGCAAATATTCATTCTACTTGGAATTATAGTAAATATACCAATCAATTTTTAAATATGTCAGCTGCGTTGCGTAACGTAATGACCCAAAATAAAGCTTTAAAAGTATTTGTAGGAAGCGGCTACTATGACTTAGCTACCCCTTTTTTTGCTACTGACTATACTTTTAATCATCTACGGCATGCCTCAGACTTACAGAGTCGGGCCAGTATGCATTATTACCCGGCTGGGCATATGATGTATGTTCAAAAATTTTCTTTGATTAAAATGAAGGAGGATATAAGCCAATGGATGAAAAAACTATAGCGTTATCACAAAAACTAGGGGAAGCATGATTATTTTATTACCATCTTGCATAAGTATTTCATCTAACTCATAAGAGGAAAAAGCTTTTTTATTTTAGGGTGTTAGAGCTTTTTCTATGCTAGTTTAGGAGCTTTATTGCCGAGATTACCTTCGTAAGAGTTTTTATATCTTACTTTTACTTTAAGATAAAGCAGCTTCCTCAATTACAAGTGTCTAGTTTAAAAAACAACTAGCTTACTTCCCTTCCTTCAGAAATGAGGCAATTTCCTGAAAGGTTAAATCTCCTCTTAGAAGAAATTCTTCTATGTTGGTTGTATCCTAAGGAAAATCTATTAAGCTGAAAAATTTGCCCTATCTCCAGGAAATATTGGTAAGATGGTTATTATCTGAGTTAAGGCATTGCAGCTTCGATAGCTGTCCAATCTCTGGAGGAAGGGAGGTAAGCTGATTGTTCTAGAAGAGCAATTGCAGTCGCGATAGCTGTCTCATCTCTATAGGAATAATGGTAAGCTAGCTGCTGTTTAAATGAAGATGTTTAACCTGAGATAACTGACCTATCTCTATAGGAAGGGTGGTAAGCAGGTTGCCACTTAAGTGGAGCTTTTACAGCTTGGATAGCTGCCCGATTTCTGCAGGCAGACTGGTGAGCTGGTTATGATTTAAGCAAAGCTTTTGCAGCTGAGACAGTTGCCCGATTTCTGCAGGAAGGCTGGTGAGCTGATTTTGATTTAAGTAAAACTCTTCCAGCTGAGATAGTTGCCCGATTTCTGTAGGCAGAGCGGTGAGCTGGTTTTGATCTAAGTAAAGCCCTTTCAGCTTGGATAGCTGCCCGATTTCTGCAGGAAGGCTGGTAAGCTGGTTTTGATTTAAGTAAAGCTTTTGCAGCTGAGTCAGTTGCCCGATTTCAGTAGGCAGGGGGGTGAGCTGGTTTTGATTTAAGTAAAGCTTTTGCAGCTGAGTCAGTTGCCCGATTTCTGCAGGCAGGGCGGTGAGCTGGTTTTGATCTAAGTAAAGCGTTTGCAGCTGAGATAGCTGCCCGATTTCTGCAGGCAGAGCGGTAAGATGGTTTCGGCTTAAGTAAAGGATTTGCAGCTGAGATAACTGGAATATTTCTGGAGGTAAAAAAGTCAAGCCTACGCTAGATAAGCCTGCGCTAGATAAATATAAAGTCGTGGTATTTTTACAATTTTCCTCAATCCAATCTCTAAGTAGCTCTCCTTTTTTCTCTAGAGGCAAGTGCTTAATTTCTGCTCGGCTCAAGTATTCTCTCCCACCAGGAAGTTTTTTCCAAAGTAAAAGGCGATTAATATTTACAAGATAGTAAGAGTAATTAGCCAGCGTTAAGCCTTTTTTTTCTTCTGTTTTCTCTTTAGATTCTAAAGGAGAAATAGATTTAGATAAGGTAAAAACTTGTTTAAAAGATAGATAGACTTTTTCAGTAGAGGTAGGTACATGATTGAGTTGATAAACTTTAGCTAACATAAGAGTTTGCTGGGTAGTAGCATCTCCCCTTGGGAAATGAAGCTGTGCTATTTTTTTATAAAGAGAAGGCATGAATTCAGTAGCTAGCAGATGATGCCATCTCTTACAGACACTAAATAAGGAAGGAACTGCGCAAGCCTCTAAGATAGGGAGTAGCAATTCATTGGGTAAGCTTTCAATAGAGGCTGAAGAGATATGATGCATTTTATTTCCTGGGGTAGTAATAACTTTTTCAGTATTTTTATTTTTTAAAGACAATATAAAAAAATTAAAAAGCAAGTCAAATCAATTCGAATCCTTATCACCCGGGGGGGGGCTGTTAAGCAAAGAGCAAGCTACTGTGCTTTGTAGGCGATAGCTAGATATAGAAGGTTGTTGCTTAGCATATATTTAAGTTTTTTTACAAACTTATCTAATTGGCGTTTAGCATCGCTTGGACACGAAAACTCTTGCTGTAGGAGCTTAATAAAGGCTTTGGCTTCTTTTTCACTATCCTTGTTGTAGGGCTTCTTGCCTTGTAACCCATGTAAAAAATTTCTGATGAAAATGTAGTGTAGCGATGGGTAGAAAATGCTTACTGGCAATATTTTGTGGATATGACTTTTGGCACCAGGCGCCACCTATCCTACTTTTTTGGTTAACATGAGGTATGGGATAAGGAAATAGTTGGAAAAATGACCTTTAACTCGCAAATATAAAAGTGGGTGACTATTAAAGTTGCATGTGACTTAGGCTTAATTATCCCCTGCAAGGAAGGAGACTAAAATAGCTAAAGTAATAAAAAATTTATTATCCACACCTTTCTGATTGCGAATATAAATTTTAAAATATAAGGTAAACAAAAAGGGAGGAACTGATGGCACGCTTTTTATTTAGCTTATTCCTATGGGCGAGTACCTCTTTATTTGCTCAGAATGAATTGCCTCTTGCTTCTACGGAGATTAACAATTTTTTACATTCTTTTGATGTTGCTTGGAATACGCATAACACAAAAGCTTTAATGTCTTTATGGAGTACCCAAGGAGATTTTATGACTCCCCAGGGACGCTGGATCATGAATCCTACCCAACTTGAGAAGCACTTTGAATCTGGAAAGCTTGGTTTTTACGGAAAAAGTACGATTAGTCAATCGCTAGATGCGGCTCGTTTATTAAATCTTGAGCTTGTAATAGTCGATAGCACAGTCAGATTGAATAAAGGGGATAAAAATGATCCTCTTAACTCGATTTTGCAGCATGCCGTGTATATTTTAATAAAGAATAAAGAGCAATGGAAAATTTTAAGCCTTAGAATGTATCAATTTCAGCCTCAGTCTGTCGAATGATTATAAGACCCCTTGCATTAGAGCATCAGCCTCTTCTCTCGCCGGCTTGGCGAGATCTATGTGTAACCTATGACTTGCGTTTTGCCGAGTATAGCTTTGCCAATGCTTTTTTATTCCGAAAAAAATATGCTTATCAGTTTGTGGAATGCTCAACTCCCTGCCTTCAAGGAAGATTGCAGAATAATGAGTGTTTTGTCATTCCTAGTGTGCCTCCTAAGCAAGTAAAATTTAAACTTTCCCAGCTTGTGCCAGGCTGCATCTGCAGTTTTTTTCCTCTGCCGGATGCTTGGGCAGAAGAGTGTCAAAAGATGAATATGTCTTTGGCCTCCTGCCGAGCCGATACAGACTATCTTTTTCGCAAATCCAAACTGCAAACCTTACAGGGTAGAAAATTAAGCAGCCGAAGAAATTTATTAAATCAGCTAGAAAATAAATGTTTTCTTGAATCTAAAGAAATTAAAGAGGAAAACATACAAGAGGCTTTGGAGCTACTGGAGAAATGGCAATCGCAAAGGAAAGATTCTAAAGAAACAACCGACTACTACTCTTGTTTAGAAGCATTAACGTTAATCTCAAAACTCCATCTTTTTGGAAGAATAGCATATGCTGATGGCCAAGCTTTTGGATTTACGCTGGGTGAACTTCTGACTCCAAAGACAGCTTTATTGCATTTCACCAAAGCTTTAACCACAACTAAAGGGGCGACACCCTATCTTTATCGAGATTTTGCATTAAACCTACCTGAGAGTGTGCAGTGGATCAACTTGGAGCAAGATTTAGGGATTCCTACTCTTAGACAAGCTAAAATTGCATACAATCCTGATCTATTGTTAACTAAATGGAAAGCTTCATAAAGATTGACATAAGAAACTACCAAAGCAAAGAAAAAGCTAAGAAACAAGGCATAGCAGATAAAACTTTTTATTCCTCGTCTATTAATACGCAACGATTAAGTTTCATGGACATAGCAAAAGCAGTCTTGTGTATGATCGTTAACCATACCCACTGCTTGCATATAAGCATACATGATAGTAGGGCCTACAAATTTGAAATTCCGGCGGCGTAAATCCTTACTCAGGGCTCGTGACTCTTCTGTCTCAGCAGGAACTTCTTTGATACTTTTCCGGTAATTATTCTTAGTTTTCCCTCCTACAAATTGCCAAACGTAAGCATCAAAGGTCCCAAATTCTTCACGTACTTCCATGAATCTTTGAGCGTTGTGGATGGTCGCATGAATTTTTAAACGATTTTTGATAATCCCCGGATTTTTCATTAGATCTTCTACTTGCTCCTGAGTGAACTTAGCTACTTCTAGCCAGTTAAAATTAGCAAAGGCTTTGGCATAATTTAGACGGCGCTTAAGGATCGTCTCCCAACTGAGACCGGCTTGGGCACTCTCTAAAACTAAAAACTCGAAATGCTTAAGATCGTCATGGACGGCGACACCCCATTCATTATCGTGATATTCTTCATAAAGTTGATGATCTTTGGGCACCCAAGCACATCTTGAGCGTTCTTGTGGGTTAGTTAAATCTTTTTTCATTCAAATTCAGGGGATAAAAAATTCTTTAAATGTTTTATTCTTAGGTATTCATTTTGCTATAAAGATAAATTACTTGTATATAACATGAAAATTAAGCATATATAAAATGAATTTAAAAAGAGAGCGCTAGATGAATACTATTCCTCATTCTACACATAAAAGCCAAGAAAATAATCTTACCAGCAAAGATTTTGATGCTCTTGGTTCTACCAAAGGAAAACATCGGTCGGTACAAGATCTTATCACTCTTTTTACGCCGCCTAAAGAACAAGAAAAAGGGGAGACTAAGAAAAAAATAACAGCTAGTGTACGGAAGCGTAACTTAGAAAAAGAACGTTTAACTTCTAAAGAGAAAGAGAAGGAAGAAAAATCTTCTTTAAAAAATCCACTGCCTTCTCGCCCGCTCCTGAATAACGTGTGTTGGGATCCAGCCTCTTTAGCGCCTAGGTTAAACTCTTCTACTAGCTTTGAGCTAAGTACCTATTCTCCAAGTAATTCATCCGGCTCGAGTGATTGTATAAAAAATTTTTTACCTAATCCTGAGGGCATAAACATTTATGATTTTTTTAAAAGCGAGGAAAGTATAATTTCTTTAAAAGAAGCTAGGAATCTCCCTTTGCATGCTGTTTTGCTATCTTTACGTTTACTAGGCTACGAGGCTATAAAAGCCTCTGAAGAAAAGATATATTATTCGGAAGGCTTAAAAGAAGCGGAAAAAACTTTAAAGTTGGCTTTAGAAAAATTTTGTGGGGAATCTGAGAAGTTTTCCGCCTTTGCAGCAGACAAGGCTTTCCCCCTATGGGATTCCCAGCATGAAACGAGGCTTTTAAATTTGGTCCAAAAATTTTTAAAGGATAAAATCTTTTTGGATTCAGAGCTGATGACTGAACGTAATAAAAAAATTATTAAAAAATATGCCCCTCATACAGCAGAGTTATTTAATAATATCACCCGACTTGAAAAAAAAAGTTATCTCATACAAGAAAGAATACAATCTTTTAGGGCAGAGGGAACTGCTAAAATAAATCATTCTTCGTCTCCTCCCCGAAGTATCTCCTTTTCACCCGAGGTGAAGCCAAGTACATCTTTCTCTTCCCTTTCCTCTTTAAATATTACCTTGAGGAAGAAAGAGGAGATAAGCATAGAATCCAGGGAAACCCTAGAATATGCAAAAATTTCCAACGATTATCTTTACCTAAAGCAATTGAAATTTGCTTTAGAAGCACATAAAGCCACTTTACTAAAAATTAGCCAACATATTAAGACTTTTGATCCCATGTTGGGAATGGAAGAGTGCTTGAAGGGAACGTTTGCCGAAAAAATTGTCTATTTAATAAAGGAAAATGCAACTTCACTTTTATCCACCATCAATACTACGCCTTTAAAGTTGATAGGAAAAATATTAGTTAGAACTCTTAGCTTGATTGAAGAGCACCTAGAGAAGCAGCTAAATCCTCAATTAGAATTTATTCATTTAAAATTACTTGAAAACTTAAAATTAAGAGAAAGCGAGGTCTCCTCCAAGCAAGATTTAAAAGAGAGGGTGATCGATAATTTAGTAACAAACCCTTTAAAAAATTTTAGTGATATTGAACGCATTTTGGTAGAAGAGGATAACATTATCCATTTATATGAGGAAGGCCAAACCCTTGCTATAGCAGGAAAGACAGCTGCCGAACGCTTCTACTCTTTATTAGAAATATTCAGTACTCGTTTCTTTGGTAATCCTCACTTATTTAAATTTCTTATCGAGAGGCTAAAAAACCTCTATTCAGAAGAAAAAAGCCTACTTTCTGATCTACAAAAAGCTTATGAGGTGCTTATAAATTTACACCTTCTAGATAGGGAAGAGCTAAATAAGGAAGTAGAAGAAAACTTTGGCAAGAAAGTCTCTCTTGATAAAGCTTTAATTTATTTAAAAATTAGTTATAACTTTCTTCAACAAAATCTTGTTTATTTGATTAGTAATGTCATGCTAAATACGAGACGAAGTAAATTCCGTCAGCAAAAACTATCTCTTAAAACTCCTCGGCTTTCCTCCAAGGAAGAAAAAAATCAAATTTATGTGGTTTTTAACCAGCAAACATGCGAATTTAAATATCTAAGAAGGGATGGGATTGTTGAGAATGAGGCTATACTGACTCAGCTTTATTCTTTTAAATTCCCTTATCCGCATCAACTTATGCATACCGAGTTTGAGATTTTTTTCTCTGAAATTCATCTCCATTTTTCTTGCCCTCAAAAAGTTTATGAAAACCATGAAGCCTTGCAAGAAATGGTTTTTGACCTAGGGCTGATAGGGGAAACTTTTGAGATAGATAAGCTAGATATTCAATTAACGTAGCTTATCCCACCTCATCATTCAACAATAAAGCTATGATCTTTCTTAAGGAGATAAACGAGAGAGGCTGCAAGAAAAAGGCTAAAGAAATCTCTTTTTCCTGCTGGTAAGGGCGGCAGATCCTTTTTTCTCTCACTTATTTTGTGAATAATTTTTTATAAAAAACATTCCTCAAATATTTTCTTTTCCAAAAGCCTTGAGATTATTTGCTGATTTTATTATGTATATAAGTGCTCGTGGATAAAAAGCTTATAAATTTTACTTGTTGATTAGCAAAATGTAGCGGTTTTTTTCTTACTAATAGTTGAAAGCGGAGGGGGGATATGAATATAGCTTGGTTGTTAGCAGAGTTTATCGGCACGTTTACTCTCATCTTTATTGGTGCTGGATCCATTTGCTTAAATGAGATGACCCATGGGGGAGTGGGGTTGTTAGGAATCGCTGTTGCTCATGGCCTTGCTATTGCAGTCATGATATCAGCATTGGCACACATTTCGGGAGGAAAGTTCAATCCCGCAGTGAGTGTGGCAGTGTGGGCTAGTGGCCAGCAAAGTACAATTCTTACCTTTGCTGAAATAGTCGCTCAACTTTTAGGCGCTATTGTAGGAGCTTTTGCTTTACAGTGGGTATTTCCTGCCACTACTATTTCTATGGCTAAGTTAGGAACTCCTGTTATAGAGACTAGCTTATCTAGTTTCGTAGGAATTTTTACTGAAGCTATATTGACTTTTCTACTTGTGCTAGTGGTGTATGGAACGGTTGTAGACACACGAGGGGATTCTAAAGGCATGAGTGGGCTTGCGATCGGGGGTTTTATCTTATGTGGCATATTGATGGGAGGAGGAATAACAGGTGCTGCCATGAATCCTGCTAGAGCTTTTGGCCCGGCTCTTGTGGCAGGCGAGTGGGCTTATCAATATGTTTACTGGATAGGGCCTCTAATAGGTGGACTTCTAGCGGGAATCTTATATAGCCGCCTACTGATGAAGAGCAAGCTTTAAGAACCTCAATTTACAGTGAATTAGCTCTTAATAAGCTAATCGCTTAGTATGCTTTTTTTCTCTTCGCTAAGGTAATTGTTTTATAAGCACAATTTTTAAGATCATTCATAAATAAAAATGTTAGCTGCTTAAAAGCACACAGACAGGCGTAAGAAAGTAAAAAAAATAAAGTTAACGGTTAGGATAAAGTTTTTTAAGCTCGTTTTAAAAAGAGAGTGTTTTTATGGATAAATTTCATCACGAGAAGGTAGAATTTTTCCGGCCCGTGTTGCTTGTTTAATTAATTTCTTATAAGTTGCCATGACCCTTTAAATATACCGTTAACAGATTTCACCCTCCTCATGGCTTATTTAATCGTCATAGAAAAGAGAGTTATCTTTCATATAGGAATAAGTTAATCTTACGTAGAAATAGTTCAAGAAGTCTTAATATCTTTCTCCTTTGGCTTTTTTATAAGATCTTTGTATGTCAGCCTTTTTAAATTTTTTTATCCTTTTCTTTAAGCTTTATTAAGCTTCAAGCTAATACTTTGCTCCATTTTTTTGATTCTATCCTTTCTAATCTTTTATGAAATAAAGGCTTAAAAAGCTTAGCAACAACCAACTCTAACCTCACTTATCTAGGAAAGCAAAATATACAATGGGTGAATAGAAAAGATTTATCGACGCATGAAAAAGAAATCATGTTTTTCATTTGATTACTCTTATGAAATAGGTAGAATGGCCAATAGAGTATCAAATTAGGTGACTATGCATCAAACACCTCTTATAGAAGATCTAGCAGTAGTATTATGCATAGCGGGCATAATGACTGTACTTTTTCAAAAGATTAAGCAGCCTACTGTCCTAGGTTATCTGATAGCAGGTATTATTATCGGTCCTTACACTCCTCCCTTTTCCTTAATCGACGATGAGTTTGAAATTAAATTACTCGCTGAACTTGGGATCATCTTTTTGATGTTTTCACTAGGATTAGAATTTACTTTCGGTAAATTAAGACGACTCGGGCTATCGGCGGTTATTATAGGCTTATTTGAAGTAGTCTTAATGGTTATCCTCGGTTTTTTTGCAGGCAAAATGCTTGGTTGGTCTCCCTATGAATGCCTTTTGTTAGGCGCTGCTTTATCGATTTCTTCCACTACAATCATTGTCAAAGCTCTAGAAGAATTTAATCTAAAAAGGTTTTCATTTGCTGAGCTAATGGTTGGGGTGCTTCTAATGGAGGATTTGCTAGCTATCTTATTGCTAGTATATGTTTCAACCTTAGGGGCTCCTGTTGAAGTTCTATCCACTCAGATAGTATCAACCTCCTTAAAGCTTTTGCAGGTAATTACCAGTTGGTTTCTTGTAGGCTATCTTGCTTTGCCCTATATTATGCGGAAAATACAAAATTATATTACTGCCGAGACTTTGACCATTATCTCTGTAGGATTATGTCTTTTCCTTAGCTCTGCAGCCGTTTACTTTAACTATTCGGCCGCATTAGGGGCCTTTATTATGGGCTCTATTTTAGCCGAAACACCTTTAGCCAATAAAATTGAAAAATTGACCTTACCCATCCGTGATATATTTGCTGCAGTATTTTTTGTATCGGTAGGAATGTTAATTGATCCGCTATTGATTATGAAATATTGGCCTTCTATTCTCATCCTCTCTTTGATAACTATCGCTGGCAAGCTTTTAACTAGCGGCTTAGGAGCGCTATTAGCAGGGCAAAGGATTTCGGATTCAATAAGAATCGGCTTTAGTATGGCTCAAATAGGAGAGTTTTCATTTATCATTGTTGGATTAGGAAGTTCATTGGTAGCTACCGATGGATCTTTGTATCCTATCGTGGTCGCTATTTCAGCGATTACCACTTTTGCTACCCCTTATTTGATAAAGCTTGGCCTGCAGATTAGCTATCGTGTTGAAAACTCTGTGCCTCAGAAGGGGGCCATGCTATTGAAAAAATATCATGCTTGGATTATTCCTATTGTAAGGGGCCACTTAGGGCCCAAGGGGATGGAGGAAAAAAAGATCGTACGCTTCACTGTCAATGCTATTATTGTGGCTATCTTAGCGACAATAAGTGCCCAAGTGATTATTCCTCGCTTTCTTCCTGTAGTAGATCAACAATGGCCTTTTCAGTTTATCTTTTGGTTGATGCTCTACATACTGGCCTCTCCTTTTATTTGGGCAATGTTATTTACCTATCCCTCTTCAAAAGCCAACAAAAAAGCCTGCTTGTTACAGATATTGCTCTGGGGCATTACTGGCGTTGAATTGGGTATGTTGTCTTGTCTATACCTTTCCTTTCCCTGGATAACTGTTCCGCTAGGCATTGTGCTCTCTATTTACTTTACCCTGTTTTTTCAACCTCTTAAGAGGTGTTACACATGGTTGGAAAATAGCCTGATTAATAATTTGACTTGCAAACATGAGCTAGATGAGACTCTCTTACAAGGCTTAGCTCCGTGGGATAGTACCTTGGTAAAGATCAAAGCTAAAGAGCATTTTCCTTTTATTGGCCAAAGTTTAGAGGAATGTCGCTTGCGTCCATCGTTTGGAATTAATGTGGTGGCCATCCAAAGGCGCCTAAAGACGATTTGGTTACCTAATGCTCAAGAGCGAATTTTACCAGAGGATGAATTAGTCATTTTGGGAGAAAATGAGGAAATTAACCGATTCAATTTATCGATGCAACATATCGAAGAGTTTGCGGAGTTGGAGGAGTCGCCAGCTATGGAAATTCAAAAGATGTATGTCGATGCAAACCCCAGTCTTCTTCATTTGCCTATCTCAAGTTCTACAGTTAAGCAGCATATAAAAGGACTTATTGTAGGTTTAGAAAGAAATGGGAAGCATATTTTAAATCCTCTTTCTCCTACTATTTTACAGCAAGGAGATATTTTACTTTATATTGTTAGAAAAGATGAAAGAATCTGATAATAAATTTACCCTTTAAAGCAGCTGTGTAGATCATAAATGTTTGCATCTTTGCTATTTTTACTCTTCAACATAGTCTCCAGCATCGATTGATAAATTCTATCGCCGCTCCTGGTACTTAATGATCCGTTGTACGGCTTTCACATTGTTTCTGAATATTTTCAATAAGAGCCAGGTAGCCTATGTTTTTGCCTTTAGAAAATAGGTAAAAGCTAAATTCTTTACGCCTTAGAACGCAAAGAAAATTTATTTAACTTGGATTTTTTTATTTCTTCTTCCCTATATCTTTAAGCTTATTGAATAGTAAAAGGCTATCTTTCATATAAATTTCTTTTTATCCAATGAGTATTAAAAAGATCTAGCAAGGAATTAACTGCTCGCTTAAGCTAAAAGCCTTGCTTTTTTAAATTCTTAAATTTCGGGAATGATCCACCTACTTAAGCTCTTAAATGAAATAACACCTTTGGTATATCTAGGCGATCTTAAGCGGCCGACTAAACATTTCACTGATCTTTCAGGAAGGATGAACGAGTAAAAATCTTTTTTTGATAAAAGATTTTTTTGTTTTTTTGTTTTTTTGTTGACTATAAAATTTTTCTTTTACTATTTATACGCAGTGCTAAGGCAAAATAGAGCCATATAAACCCTGCAGATGAGAAATAATGAGATTTCCTATTAAAACACTTGTTCCGCTTGAAAAAAAATGCTGGAGTCCGAATTTTTTTAGATTTTTTACTGCTTTGATATTCTTTTTCTTACTCTTTTCTTTGAGCGGGTGCCGTTACTCTCATCGTCTCGTTCCGACTGTAAATCCTCCTTCTCTCCCTTCATTTTATGTCCCTAAAAAAATTCGTGTTGCATTAGTTCTAGGAAGTGGGGGCGTACGTGGTATGGCCCATGTAGGGGTTATTGAAGAACTTGAAGCTGCAGGAATATCGGTGGATCTAATAGTCGGATGTAGTGCAGGCAGTATCGTAGGTGCTTTATATGCGGATAATCCTTGTGCTAAATATATTAAAGAAGCCGTTTGGAACTTAAAGGCAGCTTCTTTGTTAGATTTCGACCTATGGCAATGCCGTTATGGTCTTTGTCAGGGTCGGTCGTTAAGTAAAGTTTTAAATAAATATTTAAAATCAGAAACCTTTGAAGAGCTGAAAATCCCTTTAGTGATAGTGGCTAGTGACTTAAATTCTGGAGAATTGATTCCCATAGGTTCGGGAGATGTTGAAAAAGCCGTCCAAGCCTCTTGCTCGATTCCTTTTATATTTATACCCCAGGAACACCTAGGACGTATACTAGTGGACGGGGGTGTGGTCAATCCAGTTCCGGTAGAGGTGGCGTTTGATATAGGAGCTGAGCTTATCATCGCGGTAGATCTTTGTGAACTTTTGCCCCGTACTTTTCCCACCAATCTTTTTGAAGTAGCCACCCGTAGCGCAGAGATAGCCTTTATGTGGCAAAATGAGACCTGCTGCCATCATGCGGATGTAATTATCCGTCCTAAAACTTGCGATATTGGTACTTTTAGTGATCATTTAAGAGACCAGATTTATGAAGCGGGAAGGCGTGCTGCCAGGGAGAAAATCCCTGAAATTCTGAGGAAGTTAGACGCTTTAAAATCCAACCACATTAATGATAGCTTAGAGGAAGATGATTGGTGCCTCTATTCGCCTCAATGTTATACACCTCAAATTTATTTAAAGAAAACAGCTACCGGAAATGCCCCTGATTGATGAAAAAGATCAACTTGTTAAGCTAAAGAAAAAGCATTTTTACTTTGTTTTTGGCTTTTTATTAAAGGTAAAGAAAGGCTGCAGCTTTTACTTATAGGATAATAAATTTTAGTGCGGAAAATCCCTTACAACTAGTAGGAAATACTTACTAGCGTAAGCATAGAACATGCCAGGCTTAAAGCTTATGAGGAAAGAAATATGCCCTCTAAAACCCTATACTTTTTTTGTTAGACTTTGCCCGCTTTGCTACCTGCAATTTTTATAAGTTAATGGGAAAAAAGAGAATAAAGCGACGGGCAGTTTGCCTTTTAAAAAAACGTTTGCTTAAAAAAGCTATTGGTAAGGGGCATGATGATTAGCCCTCGATCTTAAGGAGTGGCAAGCTTTTACATCTTAAAGCGTGTAGTTTTCTTCTTGCTATCTATAAGGCTAATCCTGTAAAGGTCAATCTATTGAGTACTCAAGGAAAGAACATACAATTTGCTAAATTAATTTCAGTGCTTGAGGGGGCTTTATAATGATAAACAAATGCGCTGTTAAGCTCCTTTCCCCGATCTGCTTAAGTTTAGGTGAGAGATGTCTTTAACGGTGTACTATCATCCTGATTCAGCTCTAGGCAATGATGAGGGGACTTTAATAGCATCGGAAGATGACCGCTATTTTAAGTATGAAAGTGACATGACCCGCTGGCAGTTTATAAAAATTGCTGCCCAAATAGCTATAAAAATTATCTGTACCCTAGGCGGGTATCTTTTTTGCTATAAATGTAACCAAGAAGCGCAGGTTGATTTTGCTAATCTAAAAAAAAGAAAATTTATTCATTATTGTAAAAAAAGTAGCTTAGAAGTTAATGACAATCCTTCTTTAGTCCAACAGCCTTTATTTGACCTTGCTCCAGCCCTCGAATTTAGAGCAGTTCCTTTAGAAAGTAAATCTTCTGCTAGTGATATAGCGAATAATCAAGTTATTCCTTTGGAAAAAATTTATAAAAGTTTAATAGACCAGGCGAAGGAGTATAAACATCTTCAGCACGGGGTTGAGGAATTAATTAAACGTAAGCGAGCCTGTTTTTTAGATCATCTGTATGAAGAGAGCAAAGAGATAGCTATTGCTCTAGAAAAGTTTTTAAATTTATATGCAGAGCAGCAGGATTGTTGCCAATTTATTCGGCTTCTTTCCCCTTTCTTAGAAGATGCTCATTTAATGGCTGCTTTTCAAAGAGCTATTGAGCATGTTAAAAACACTTCATCTGAGCAAAGAACAATTTACCATAAAAAATTTGAAGAATTCCAACAATCTTACACGGAGCTTTTTTCTCCCGTGGAATGGCTAATTTCGATTCATGGAAAAGTTGATTTATTTAATTTTGCTCAGGAAATGCTGGCTTTAGGGGAGTATTATTCCCCGCAGTTCCAAGATTTATATAAGGCTAAAGCAAAAATTTATAGCGAATGTTTAGCCTCTATGCACGAAAAAATAGAGGTTGATAGAGAACTGAAAAGCAGCATTTGGCAGATGTTTCAAGACTTTGTCTTTATCCAAGATCAGTTAGAGAGGAACCTAGCTGCAGATCTACAAGGGCCCACCTACGAGGTTTACTATACTCTCGGTATATTTCTAAAAGATATCTTGGTAGAAAAAGGGTATACAGAAGAGCTAGAGGCAGCCATTCATTCCAACGAGGTAGGATATACTTTCATTAGGTTGTTTTTCTTTGCTAAAACTAAAGAAACCTTGGAGGCCTTAAAAAAGCTGTTAGAGGATAAGAATATAATGAGAGCTGCTAAGAATGCTTGCCTACATGAAATTGATAAGCAAAAAGCCAAAAATCATCAAGCTAAAAAGCTATTAAAGGCAGCTCCTACTCTCCATGCATTTAAGCGACTATCATTTTATAGTGAGCAAGCAATTTTTAGAGATTTTATATACAAGCTTGTAGATATCGAACCTTTGATAAATGCAAAATTTTACGATCTAAAATTTTTTAACTTTGTGAGACAGCTGAAGAGAAGCGAATTTTTTAAAAATCGCCACCTTAGCGTTTGTGATATTGATTTTTATTTAGATTTTAGTCCCTATTTTGACCAATTAGAAGTTTATATTAGTGCTATTCATAAGATCGTATATAGCGAGGCCTAACAAACATCAAGTTAGAGTTAATAATTTTTTATAAACTATTTTAACTTTTATGCTTAATGCAAAATGAGGGAGAGTATTTACTGACGAATGAATGCTACGCATGTGCTTAAAAGCTTTTTAAAAGAACAGAAAATTTTTGATAACGAAATTTCTAGCCTTTCTCTTCAAACTCATCCTAGAGCTCCGCTTTTAGATGAGGCTTATGATCAACTGGCAGAGCAAATTAGTAAAATAGCTAATTTTGAAGAAGTAGCCGAAGCCTTATTAACAGAAGAAAACCCCAACAAAATTGATCCTCACAGTCTATTAAAAATATGGATAGCTCTGGCAACTGCTTTACCCCAATTGGCGCCTGCTTTAGATCCAGAAATTTGTGAACATTTATTATATGCTTTTCAAAAGTTGCTAGACAATTTAACCCTTACCCCTTCGGAAATTACTTCTCGTCTTTTTCATTTAAAAGAAAATGAAATTTTTATACTTCCTTTAACTTATCAAACCACCTGGGGGCAAAGTTTAGAAAATGTAGTTCTTTATCGCAAAAATGCAGACGATACATTTGATATAGAACTTTTTACCGTAGAGAAAAATAGTAGAAAGTTCTTCGGAGAATATGCTTTTGGCTATGAAAAAACTTATCCCTTAAGATACTACGCCGCTGTTCCTAGCGATGATTTGTTAGGACCTAACTTTCAACAGCCTGTGGCTATTCATGCAGATATCTTATGGAAAACTTCACAGGCTCTCAATGTTGACGAGCATGCTTGCCTAGTAGCTTTTGAGCCTTTGCATGCCTATTTGATTGATCCTCAGTTTAAAAGTCGTCTAATCAACTCAGCGCATGCGCATAAGCTAAAAGCAATGACAGCATTCATTCATCGATGGATAGAAGCTCAAAGCCCATCACCGCTGTTCTCCTTAGAGCTCTATAAAGCCTTTATGGTGATCTCCCGTTTAGTTTTAGTATTAGCGATTAGAAAATCTATCTTTGCTTGTAGGAGCGAAAATTTAAATGCTAGATTAGGGCTCCTTAATAAGGCTTTAATTACCTCGGCTCGCCACCTATTAAAGTTTAAAGATAGTTTTTCTTTACGCTATCTATATGAATTGTATGAAGCTGCTGTGGGCACTTTGGAACAATTAAAGGAGGAATCCGAACAATTGCTGCGCGAGTTTATCCCCGCTGAGGATAGATTTAAGTCCTGTAAGCTGGCAGTCAATCAACCTTTTCTTATCAAAAAAAGCACACAACAATGCCTACAGTATCTTAGTTCTATTAAATCTACCTTGCATTCTCCTCTAGACCCACCTTCGTTAAAGGAGTTATATGTAGATATAGATGAGCCTCTAGCTAATGCAGGCGTCATTAATAAACTATTAAACATTGAAGGTAAAATAAAATTTTTTGAGTCTTATGATTATGAGTGGGTTATCCCTTATGTAACTTCAGCAGTGATGAATTTATCATTACCCCATCTTGAAAGTGAGTGGATGAGATTATCCATTCAGGAATGTAGGAAGGCTTTACCTCTATTATCTTTTTTTGCAGAAATACTTGCTAAGCATGCATTTCACCAACAGGGGCGTTTTTTATCTTCTCTGCAAAATAGTGGGGTGCGCTTATTAGCCATTGCTTATGTTCTTTGTGAAAAGCTGGATGATCAAAAGGTACTGAATCAATTTAAACCGGCTTTTAAGGGATATCTAGCTTTAACTACCAGCCCTTATTTTCAGTGCGAGTCCTATTCTTGCTGGAGGGATAGATTAGATACACTGAGTTTTATCAAAGGGTGGCATGTCCAAGGTATAAAGCCTGTTTTTTTATTTCCTGAAAAAGGCAAGGAAAGCTTTGACGATACAGCTGATGGTTGTTTTGCTGAAGAAATTTTACAGGCTTATCCTGCGATCAAAAATGAGATTAACCAGCATTATTACCATCTAAAAAGAAGGGCCCACTTAGATATCCTGCAAGCCGTTACTCCAGGGCAACTATTATTAGCCGAATTAGTAAATGTAAAGATCCAAAACCATTTGCCATATAAGCTAGATCTTGCCGATTCTTGGATTAACGCTTTGTCTAAACTTGTAAATATAGCTATGCATGTTCACCTTCTAAGCGATCAAAGATCTAGATATCATGTAGGCCATGAAAATATAGTTACTTTCCATCAAGGCTTAGGCTTTAACCTCACCTATGCTAAAAATCATCAAAAGCGCTTTGATTTCTACTTGGAGGGTAGGGAGAAAAGAATAAGACTAGATGCTAATCAAAGAAACTTATTTTCCAAAGAAAAGTGGAGAGAAAACCAAAATAAAACTTTAAAGCGTTTTGTAGCTATAGAGGAAGAGATGAGCAATCTTAGCCTTACATTTGAAGAAGCTGCTGCTGAACCTACCTTGACGATTGTGGAACTATTGAGCAAATTAAAGTACCAAATTTCAAATTTTAAAATCGATCGCTTTAGATTTTTCTTAGAAAGGTATCTTTTTAAAATTGTGATAGATAAAGAGGGAGTAGAAAAATTTCCTTTACTAGAGGAATTTAAGCTCTACCCTCAAGTTTTAAATACTGTTCTTAAAGATTTTTTAGGCTGTACCGCCATTTTTGCCAAGAATTTAAATAAGGGTATCCTTAGCGAAGAGGGCAAATGTCTTTTAAATCTTACCATCCGCTTAGCTGATCTATCTTCATCTCTTGGTTGCGAAAGCATGAGTTATACCTTAAAAACGTTCCATGATCAATGGATAATAGGATTAAAAGCATGTCTGCAGAAAACCAAAATGCCTGAGCAGCAATCTGCAGATATAAGAATGCTTTTACTAAAGCTGATAGAATTAGAGAAAAGAGAAAACTTGTCCTTGCAAGCTTGGAAGGAGTATTTAGATCAAGGCCCCCAACTACACAAGCAATTAGAGCAGGAACGAATTGCCATGGATGCCATGACACGGGCCTGGTGGTATAATATGCGTTACCACATGTGGCGCCACTATAATGAACTAAGTAAGACTCAGCCGGCCTTCATCCAAGAAATCCAAAAAAATAAGAATGTTGATTTTCTCAGCTTATCTTCGCGTAAAGGTCAATACCTACCTATTCCTGCCGCTATTCTTAAATCTGTAGATTTTAGACGTCTATTTTCTGATCGTGTGCGGGTCTGGCAAGTAGATAAATCCCATCCCTATATTATTCTTTCAGATCCTTTGACCGGAACTTATCGGCTAAGCAGCAAGGAAAGCTTCCCTCTTTCTTTACAACGTTTGATCGAAGGGCAATGGCATCTTTATCTGCCACCTCCTCAAGTGGCTAAGTGCTTGCATTTACCTATATCCCTTTGCCAAGACAGCATTTGGTGGATCAATTGTGAAAACTTAGTCGCTAGAGGATATTATCAGGCTCAACCAGATAAGCTTTGGTTATTAAGAAATGACCAAGGGGCTGTTGTCTTTCAAGAGGGCGCGGAAAAAGGCATGAGGCTTGAACTAGTAGAGAATGAGGAAGAATCTTTATCTAATCTAGAGAAGTGCACGGGAGCGTTTGGCATGCATTATTATACTTACGCTGCTCGTTATATTCATGGGATCCTCTTCGACTATCGAGACCGCTTGATTTTCCCCCATATACGTATGCCGCACGGAAGACCCCTTGTCTTTGAACGCCAGGACACCGACTTTTATGAAAAAGGAGGCCTTGATCGTAAATTAGGGGCTTGTTTTTATGCACCTTCAGTTTTTCATAGAGAAAATGGGATAAAACTTACATCCACTTCTCTTAAGATTTACGGGATCGAAATAAAGAGAAAGAATGGGGACCTGCTGCGTGCAGACGAAGAAACTTCTCTAATCTTACCCTTCCAACGCCATGTTGCCGATAGGCATTCCTCTATTGTCTATCCTATAGTAGAAAAAGGGGGCATAGAGGCTCCTTCTCAATTGCTTGCCGTGGAAGGAATAGAAATTAAAGTGAACTTATATGGCTTTTGTCCTGAGACCCCCAAAGAAAATTTATTTGCCGCCTATCTATCCCTTCTCGGTAAAGATTATTATCAAGCTTTTAAATTTTTGCATTCTATTAGACCTCACCATCGCTTAGACCAGCAGGAAAGATTGATCTTAAAATGGCTTATTGATAGTCAAGCAGATGCGTGTGATCACTCAGCTACCGCAGCGGCAGTAAAATTAATCGCTTATAAGATTTTAATTGATCAAGGAATCGATCTAAAAGGCAGATGGGATCCTCTTAATAATCCTTTAACCTCGCTGGGTGAAGTATACGAGCATTATTTAAGCCATCTCTCTTCTGTCCCCCCAGCCTTTAGGTTAAGTTTAGAAATAGAGCTTTGGATAGCTAAGGACAAAAAGCATTTAAAGATTTATTCATGTCAAGAGAACAAAGCTTTATTAGAAAATCGTAAACAGGAGCTAAGAACAGGGCACAAAATAGTGATGACTGAAAAGCCAGCCGAAATTTTGGAAAAGTCCCTGTTGGCTCGTTGGAGAAATCCTGTCTTAAGCGGTGGGGAAGCTCCGATGGATATCACCTTAGAGCTCATAGAAGGAATAGAAAGACCTGTAGAAATGGTCTTATTACCGGGCCAACCTTATCCTGTAAAAGCTTTTGCCTATCATTATCTTAAGCTTTCCTCCCTTTATACTGCTCCATTAGAAAAGTGGGAATTAGTCTATACGCTAGAGACTTTAAAAATTCCTCACTTTATCAAAATTTCTCTTAAAGTAGCCTTACAAAAAGAAGATCAAGCCCCTCTTTTGCCCTCTTTAAACTCAAAGAAATATGCGGAAAATTCTTTGCACCTGCAGAGCTGGTTTGAGCAATTGCTAGCTACTCTACCCACGTTTCAACTAGAAGCCACTCTTATCCAAAAACAATCTAGTCAGGGAGAAAAAAAAGAGGAGATAAAGAGGGGAACAATCTTTCAAGACCTAGATTTTACCTACAAGGTGTGCCAGATAATTGCAAAGTATAAAAGCATTTCTCCTTTTCAAATCATTCAAGCAATCAAAGAGGATTTTGATAACTATACTATTTATTCCTCTTTGCCTGCTAAAGAATCCTGTCCTTTTAAAATAGAGGGTAATGAAGAAGATTTTTTTAAAAATGATTTAGATTTTTATCGACATGAATGGTACGAAGGGATCGAGCTTCAAAACAACGCTCACCACTACCTACTTCCTGATTTCCCAACAATTTTACAGCTTGATAAAATCCTTACGACTTATGCTCATGAAAGCAATGATGTAGGGATGATAAACAATATTGTGCGAATTTTAAATCGAAGGCCTACTGAAATAAACGCTTTAATCTTCGCAAAATTAAAAGAGGTTAATGAAGATAAAATTCAAATGGAGCTAGAAGATGGGCTTAAAACCATTTTTTTTCCTACATCCTCTCAAAAGCTAGCCTTTTTGCAACAACGCAATCCTTATTTTTTAGAAGAAGATCTAGTAGCTTTACAAAGATGTATACAGGAATATTTAGAATGGCAAATTAGCAATAAAATTATAGCAACGGTTAAAAATCATCTGTTTTCTATCATTCATATTCAAAGCCATCATCCTCTAACTTGGAAGGATGAACCTGCTGCTCAGGAGGCATGGCAAGCAATTGGAGAGCTCTTAAATCCTTTTGAAAGCTATTCCCAAGATAATCAAAGCTATTTGGAAACCTTGCTTTTTGAGCATATTTCAGGTTTTCGCATGCGTAAAGATCAAGCTCAACTATTGCATCTCTTGATAGAAAAAATTTTTACAGAAAATCTAGGAGAGTATTGTCCTGCCGCAGTTTTTCAAATGATGATGGGAGGAGGAAAAACCAGTGTGATCTTAGCAAAGCTTGCTAAGTTAGCCTCAAAAAACGCACGCGTGCCTCTTTTTTTAGCCCACCCTTCCCAATATCCTTCTCTTAAGTCCAATCTAATGAATACTCAATTTAAGCGGTTGCATCAAGATGTGATAGATCTAGATTTTAATCGTGAAGATTTAGCTTCTATTAAAATTCTTTACTACCTTAAAGCTCAGCTCCAACATGCCAAAGACAAAAATTATTTAATATTAATGAAAGCAAATTTTTTGCTTATTCTTCGACAGGAATTAATCGATCAAGTTAAAGCATTTAAAGAGCCTGGCAACTGCGATCCTTTAACTTTAAAACGGGCTGTAGAGCTCGCTCATATCCTTTATTTTATAAAAACTCACTGCCTTTTTTTAGTCGATGAGGTAGATTCCATATTAAACAGCTTGGAAGAGATTAATTTTCCCGCTGGACTAGAAGTTACTATTTCAAAAGATAGCCTAGAGGTCATTAAATCCATCTATGTTGTTCTTTCAACCGACTCAAAAATTGCCCCTTTATTGAATCTTTTAGAAGATAATCAAGCCTGCGTGGACAGGCAAACACTACAAGAGCAGGTCTTTCCTAGGCTCGTAAAAGTGCTTATAAGTGAATACCCATCTCTTTTTCCTTTAATTTCTCCCATGAGCCACGCTTCTTTCAAAGTATCCTTGCAAGATTACATTTTGGAGAAAATAGATACGCGTCTGCTAAAAGGGATTAATGCTAACGATGATTTTGAATTTTTAGACAGGCTAGAAATTAGAGAAAAAAAGGAGCGCAAACAGGCTAAGCGCCATCTTGAATTCTTGCGAAGCTTAGAAGCTTTAAAAAGGCAGCCGCAACGCTCCATTCAACGGGCCTTAGGAGCAGTTGCTTTAATAAAAGAATTGTGTAGTGAAATTTTACCGCTCGCTCTTGCTAAAGGGTTTAAACAAAGATATGGCTTTACAGAGGAGGGCAAAATTATTCCTTACTTAGGAGTAGATGCTCCTAACCATACGGAATTTGCTAATATCTATGTGACCGCTTGTTGTTATTTCCAGGGAGCTATTAATGCGGGCGTGGATATAGCGCGCCTAATGAAATACCGGGATCAAATGCGGGAAGCTTCGCTGTATTATTCTGAAATCTACCACTGTGCACCCGAAGAATCTGCTGAAGCTCAACACTTTAAAGCTCTCATTGGATTAGCCTTGCATCAGGAATGGTCATCAGAACAACTACAAGCAACTCTTCAAGAAATAAATGCAAGCCCCCAGCGATGTATAGATTTTTATGCCGAGTTTTCTGACCAATTTTTGCGCTATCATAGCTCTTTATTAAGTTGTGGGCCCGCTGCGCTTAGTCACATGGGAGCGCAGTTTATCGGTTGCTCAGGCACATTAGGGAATAAAGATTCCTTTCCTAAAGAAATAGCAGACAGCTGTATTCTTGAGCAAGGGATCGAGGGGCGTATTTTGGTCAAGCTTACCCAGGATATCGCTAGCCAAAAAAGTTTTCTTTCAGAAATTGACAAAGCAACCCCTCATGAAATATTAAATGCTATTTTAATAAAACGGACGCCTGATGCTGCTAGCCGTCTTAGAGCCTTAATTGATGCGAGCGGGATGCTAAAACGCTATTCTAACCAAGCAGTAGCAGAAGAGATTTTGAATTTCCAACCTTTAAAAGAGGAGATAGACGGCGTAGTATTTTTATGCAAAAGGGGGGCGCAAGAAAATTTTTTTCTCTTAAAAAGAGAACTTAAGGAACCTATTGCGCTAGCGATGACCCGCCGGGAAGAGTTTGAAAAGCACGGCGTGCTTTTAGAAAGGGTCTTCATCTATTTTGATGAGCTAAGAGCGATAGGCTCTGATATACCTTTTAAAGCCAATGCTCTTGTGGCGATGACTTTTGATCCCTTATCCACTACATTGCGCACTATTTTGCAAGGAACTCTACGTGCTCGTAATTTCTTTCATGCTCAAAATGTAGACATTATTTTCCATAAAATGGCAGGAGAAGTTTTAACTAAAAACGTTAAAAATTTTCCTCATCATGCTCTTTATGGAATAGAAAGACTTTTTACTTGTGCCTTGCGTAATCAAAGTGAGGGAAAAAAAAGCCAATTATTGCAATCAGCTCTTCAGCAAGTGCGAGAAATCTATTGCGCAGCTGTTATTCAAAAAATCATGCAGGAATTGATGAATTCTACACTTAAGCTAGAAAGCCTTGAACTTTTCCAAGCGATGGAGTGGCTTTTCTACAGTTCTTTCAAAGAAGACCCTGCTAATCTTTTTCTAGATTTAAAAGAAAGGGTGCCTGCCTATAAAGTTGTTCAAGAGTATTTTAATACTACCCATAGCCGTTTCAAAAAAGTGGGTTTTCCTTATTTTGAGGCCCTAGAATTACTACAGATTGAAGAAAAAGCGGAAAAAATTGTCAAATGGGCCGAAAATACTTTAACCTGGCATGTTCTTAAAGGTTCTTCATCTAATAGGGAGACACAAGTTTTTGTCCAAAAGCAAAAGGAAATTCAACTAGAAGTTAATGTGGAAATTCAAAAAGAATCGTTAAGGGAAGTGCAAAAGTATGCGGTCCGTGTAGATGCACCCGCCGCTGAGTCACTTCCCTGGTTAAAATTGAAGGAGTACCCTGAAAGCTGCTTAGATTACAAGTTTCCTCATTTAACGACTTTCCGCAAATTGCTTAAACGTATTCCCTATGAAGCTTCTTATTACCAAATTTTTCCCTCCGATCTTTTTTTGACAGAAAATTTGGCTCGCTCTCATGAGATAGACCTTCCAGTTTTTCATAAAGCCCAGAAAAAGGCCGCCCATCTTCTTTTAATTCAAAAAGGCACCCACTTTCTTCCCCTGTTTATTGATCTTGAAGAAGCGGCTTTTTGGCGGCAGCAAATCAAGCATTACCGGCTTAAGGATTGCTGGTTACTGAACTTAGAAGGACACTTATTAAATGAAGAAAGTATACTTCCCCAAGAATGCCTAGCTATTACAAAACGGGCTCTTTGGTGGGCCCATTTTTTTAATGGAAATGCTTGTTACTTGCGTGCTTATCCCAGCTTAGTAGAAAATGAGTTAAAAAAGGAAAATTATGAGCTAAAGTATCGTTTCTTAAGCCTAAAAACAGCAAGGGATCTCATTCAAACTCAAATACTTGCTATAGATCCTATTTTAGCTCAAAAACCTGTAGAGGTGCCAGTTTTTCATTTTAACAATAAAGCTGAGGAAACAAAATGGTTGAATCAAGAAATTGATCATTTAAACCAAGAGGCGCTAAATCAAGTACCCTGGCACTTTGCTCGTTTCTTTTCTAGTAAGCAAGTGGGGATGCTTAAGCGTGCTGGCTTTTTTGATTATTTGCCTGCCGAAGAGTTTGAGCATGTCACCTCTGAACAGGTAAAGCTAGTTCCTAATTACCGTTTGCGTCATCTGAGTCTGCCTGAGCAAATTGCCCAAGTGCCCGCAGAGAAAGTTTATTGGTTAAAAGGAAAGGCACTAAATTACTTGCCTAAGGAGCATTTGGGGCGCATTAATCCCGAGGAGCTAGTCAACTTAAGTAAAGAACGACAAAGATCTTATCAAATATTAAAAATTGATCTTTTAGGCTTAGAAGGTTTTGCTAAAACCGTCCGTCCCTGTATGGCCCCAGCTCTTCTGCCAGAATGTATAAAATTGATCCCTGATGAGTGCCTAGCCCATTTAACTCAGCTAGAACAGTTGCAACAAGTTGCGCCTGCTAAATATTATCTCTTGAATGCCTCGCAGTTTCATTTATTGCCTCCTCATGCTTGGCATTTGTTAAAAATTGAGGATTATAAAAAATATTTATTGGAAGAAAAAATTTTCCCTGAGGCCAAAGCGTTTATTCAAGCGATGAATCCTGCTTGGGTGAATGAAGTGGATCCTCGGTTAGCATCTTATTTTTCTAATGAGCAAGTGTTACAAATTAATCAACCCTGTCCCTTGCCCTATTTAAACATTGACCAACTTGAATTACTTGATGCCTCGCTGGCCTCCTATCTTGATTTATCCCAGATCGCTAAATTATCGATCTCTCATCGTCATTTAATCCAAACTTTAATAGATGGAGAGCAAATTTGCCATCTGTCTAAAGAAGGTTTGGCAGAACTTTCAGTCGAGCAAGTTAAGAAAATTTTTTGTCGCCAGACATTATTGCGCCTAGATAAAAAATTTTATCCCTATCTTTTAGCCAAGCAAATTGCTTTATTACAGCCTGAATATACTTTAGATCAAGAAATTATTAATGCATTAGATGGAGGCCAAGTACAGCGGGTGGCTCCTCAGCATCTTTTACTTTTCCTTCCTTATCTAAACCTTGAGGCTTTAAGAAGCGTAAGTCCTTTGGTAATAGGAGAGGCTCAAGGAATGGCGGTAGAGACTTTTAAGAAGCTTACCTCTCTTCAAATCCAAAGTTTTTTAAGTATGAAAACCTTGCGACCTAAAGATTTGCTCAAGGCTTTAAAAAATTTGCTTCCTTCTCAATGGGGGGAGATGGAGGAAGTTTTTATCGAAACTTTCTTTTCTAATCAGCCAAGAGAAGTCATTAAAAATGTGCCCAAACAAAAAGTGCGATTTTTATCTAGAGAAGCTTTATTAATGTGGTATGATGCTGATAAAAAAATTAACAAACAGCGCGATACAGTGATAGGGGTGATGGCCCTTTTATTTTATCCTTTAGTCATCTTAAGCGCTGTAATGTTTGTCTTATTTGCTACCCCTAAGCGCTCTGTTGCAAGGCAATCTTTTTGTCAAATGGCTCTTTCACCCTTACGTATCCTCTCGCCCGAACGTTATTATCGCTTCATTAGTTCTTCCAAGTAAAGCTCCTCTTCAAAAAGCTAATTTACTATTTAAGTTTTTTAATAAAGCCCTTTACATGTTATATAAAAAATTTTTTCTAACAAGCGATGGTGTGTATAAAATGCAGGAATATCTAAAAAAATTTTTTGAATTTTATAGCCGGGGAGACCTAGTAGCTGCTGTCAGCCAGATTATCTACTCTCCAGAGCCTAGCTATGATACCCTTCAACCTGCCAACGAATGGGTAAAGCAGGTAATCAATTTTGTAGATGCAGCAGTTTTTGGTAAAAGCCTAGAAGCTAGATATCAATTACTGCTTATAGATAATTTGCGGAAAAGCCATCCTCACCTATATGAGAAAGAAATTAATGATTTAAAAGTGGAAGAAAGTTTCTTATTGTTTCTTCTCTCGTTTGCTTGCCAGGAAAAAGAACATTCTAGCCTGGGTAAAAATGCTCCTCCTTTCCTTGAAAAAATTTTTCAAGCTGAACAAGGAAAGATACCTTTATCCCCTGAAGCTATCAAAGAGATTTTAGGGTTAGTCCCCAACAATTTTAAAACTCTATTTGAATTTCATTTACGTATGGCCGCTGGATGGCAAAACCTTCTCCAACGTAAGTCTTCTTATCTTTCAAGTCTTAATTGCCAATATGGGGAGGCTCATCCTTGGTATCCTTTACAATATTCTTTATTTCCTCCCTCTTTGGAAGATGTGCCTTTAGATAGAATTGCTGTGATTTTCTTTGAGCCATTAAAGGAAGATTTTACAGATTTTTTGGAAAAATTTAAGGAACGCCCCGCGGTTTTTGCCTTTACTTCCCTTGCTATTTTTTTTCAAATGCTGCAGTTTCCAGCTTTTGTACAAGCGGCGGGGGAAGCTCATCATCTTATTTATATTTTAGAATTTTACCCTCATGCGCAAATAAGCTCTCAAAATTTTAAAGATTTCTTGGGCAAAGAATTTTACCCCATTTTTTTTATTCCTACCTCTCATTTACGGGTGTATGCTCCCGCGTTGATGCAGGCTTTACAAGCTTGTTTTTTACAACCTTACTCAGAATTTAACGTGGATACCCCGCTAGGTAATGGGCTGTATGAAATTGCCAAGCGCCTATTGTTCTCTATTCAACAAGACCGCTTGGGCTTTAGTCGCCTACCTGCTTTACATATGCGAGAGGGACAGCTCAGGTGGCATGATACTCACAAGGGCTTGCCTTCTTCTAGCCAATCCCTGGGGCCTGAAGTTCAGGATAAAATGCAAATTTTGCTCTCTGATCTAGCTAAAAAAAGAGCGGTAAGAGCCCGCCTAGCAAAAGATAAAATAAAAGTAGCTCATATTGTTCCTCAAATTGCCTATGGAGGCCATGCTCCTACACGCTTACTACAGAATTTAGTACTTCATCATGATTCTTCAAAGATGGAACTCCTAGTAATAAGCACAGAAATATTAGCTGAAAATCTTTTAGAATATCCTCACAATTTTTATACCTCTTCCTCTTCTTTGCAAAGAGGGCGAGCACTAATTTGTCAATTCCAAACCTTAGGGGTTTCTACTCTTATCCATGAGAATCCGGCGACTTATTTGCATAGAGCTCATCATTTAAGCTCTTTGCTCAAAGAGGCTAAAATAGATGTAGCAGTTTTCCATGGTCCTGATACGGTTAATACGCTGGCGACACAGATGGTAGATGTGCCTTTAAGGGTTTTATTAGAGCATGGTAGCCAGCCTACTTATCCCGGCTTTGACCTAGCTATTGTTAGCACAGATACAGCTGTAGAAATTTACCAAGACTTATACAAGAAAATTCATACGCAAGTTGTAGCTTTGCCTTTTGCTTTGGATGTCCGAAAAAACTGGCTCCCTCAGCCCTATGAAAAAAAATCTTTAGGATTACCTGAAGACTGCCTGGTCATGACTACTATATCTACTAAATTAGATACAAGATTGACAGCTGAGCTATGTTATGCCATAGCTGAAATTCTTCAAAAAGTCCCTCAGGCTGTCTATGCCCCTATAGGAGCTATTAGCAATTTAGAAAGGATAAAAAAAATATTCAAGGAGTATGGAGTAGATAATCGTTTCTATTATTTAGGGCCTTTGGCTAATCCCAGTCAATATGCACGCTCTATGCATCTATATTTAAATGAGTTTCCGGTGGGAAGTTGTTTGGCTATTTTAGATGCAATGGCTTCGGGTTGTCCTGTCGTCACCATGTTTGATGTTAATGGTCCTCAGCAAGCTCGCTATGGGGGGATTTTCATGGGAATCGATCGCGCTGTGCATACAGGAAAGAAAGAAGAATATATTCAGCTTGCTTGCCATTTGTTAACCAATCCAACCACTTATAAGGAGTGGTCTTATCATGCAAAAAAGCAATATGAGCAATTTGCTGATGTTAAAGGATATGTAAAGTCATTTGAAGAAATTATTTTTAAAGCCTACGGAGAATTTTAACCTTTAGGCACATCTGCCATTGGGCAAGAGGATCATTCGCTTGGATGAATAAAAGTTTAAACGGAAGTTTCATTTTTTTATAAGGGTAAAGTGAGTAATTTGTTTATTATTAAAAGCTTAGGTTTTTTTTAATTGTAGTCGCCAAAAAATTACTTAGACTGGCTTTCAGCAAATTGCAGAACCACGTCACCGAACTAGACAAATGCTTGAGGCTTTAAAGATAGAGTTACCAAAAGTTTTGCCAAAAAATCATGCGCATGTAGTCACTAGGAAAAAACGCCGGCAACAAATATAAACTGTTAACAATCAATAAATTGTTTACTACTGGTGGTATCTAAAAAAATGGAACTTCCGGTATAATGGCAAGAAGTTTCTCTCTTTTTCTGCAGATTGCTAGGCTAAGAGAACAACCTTTCTTGACAGGAAGAAGCTAGGCCTATTGTATTTCATCATTCGATAGACCAATTAATAAATTGCCCCAAAAAGAGCCATTTTATCAAATAAGGCAAAGAATCAATCTCATTCTTTTAGCCAAACCAAAATTGCCGCGTCACTTACTCTCCAAAACCTGTGGCTGCTCCTGAATGCTTGGAAGTCCCCCCCTTTCCTTAAATCTATCTGAAATAAAAGCGTGGTAGATTGCCTGTGAGTTGTTACTCATTGATAAGGATACGAATTCGTTTGACTTGCTTTTTTAATTCTTTATATTGTCTTTAAAAAACAAAAATACTAAGCAGTTATCATTGCCCAAGGAAATAAAATGCATCCTATCTCTTCAGCCTCTATTGAGAGCTTGCCCAATGAATTGCTACTCCCTATCTTAGAGGCTTGCGCAGCTCCTTCCTTATTTAGCGTCTGTAAAAGATGGCAACATCTGCTAGATTCTGAAGTAATGCCTTCTCTTTATAAACAAATAGGTAAAGTACATGTTTCCCAAGGGGACATTAACAAGCAGGCTTTTATTTTAGATAGGATTTATAAGCTGGATGATAGGCTTTCTGAAGGAGAAAAAGCTAAGGCAATCTTCAAGGAGGCCTTTACTCTAGCTAAAGCCCTTGCTCCTGCGGAGCTAGAATTTAAATGGAAAACCCCGGAAAAAAGGTGTTTTACTCTGGCTAATTACTCTTCTTATCTCTTAAATATTAATCGGCTTTTACTTTGGAAAAACCTTCCTGGGGGAGCGGAATACTTAAGCCAAGAAAAAATCAAGTATTTACCTTTAGAAAAACAAGGGGAGCTTCTTAGAGATTGGATTGAAGAAAATTGTAAAAACTTCATAGATTTAGATTTATCTGAAGTAGGTTTGACTTATTTACCCCCAGAAATATGCCAGTTATCTCAGCTGCAAACCCTTGACTTATATCAAAACCAGCTCACCGCCCTGCCTGCAGAAATCGGGCAGCTGTCTGAACTGCAAGAGCTTGGCTTAAGAGAAAACCAGCTTACCGCACTGCCTGCTGAAATCGGGCAGCTGTCTGAACTGCAAGAGCTTGACTTAAGAGAAAACCAGCTTACCGCACTGCCTGCAGAAATCGGACAGCTGTCTCAGCTGCAAAGGCTTTACTTAAATCAAAACCAGCTCACCAGTCTGCCTGCAGAAATCGGGCAATTGTCTCAGCTGCAAACCCTTGACTTATATCAAAACCAGCTCACCAGTCTGCCTGCAGAAATCGGACAGCTGTCTCAGCTGCAAAGGCTTAATTCAAGCCAAAACCAGCTCGTCGCTCTGCCTACAGAAATCGGACAACTGTCTCAGCTGCAAGGGCTTGAATTAAATCAAAATCAGCTCACCAGTCTGCCTGCAGAAATCGGACAGCTGCCTGAGCTGCAATGGCTTGAATTAAACCAAAACCAGCTTACCGCTCTGCCTGCAAAAATAGGACGGTTGTCTCGGCTGGAAGAGCTTTACTTGAATCAAAATCAGCTCACCAGCCTGCCTGTAGAAATCGGGCAACTTTCTCAGCTGCGGTGGCTTTACTTAAATCAAAACCGGCTCACCAATCTGCCTGGAGAAATCGGGCAACTGTCTCGGCTTACCAAGCTTGAACTAGCAGAAAATCCTTTGGAAGATATTGCAGACAGAATATGGCAGCGTTTTCTATTTAGAATAGCCGTAAGTGATCTTTAAATTGGGGTGAGCTAAAATGAAATAAAAACTTTTAGTCATCTTATCTTTAAACAAGTAATCTCCTTTCCTTCCCGCAACTTAAGTAAGCTTAAACTAACCTACACATTTATAATGACAAGAAGTTTCTCTCTTTTTCTGCAGATTGCTAGGGGGAGAACAACCTTTCTTGACAGGAAGAAGCTAGGCGCATTGTATTCCATCATTTGATAAACGAATTAAAAAATTGCACCAAAAAAGAGCTATTTTCTCAAATAAGGCAAAGAATCAATCTCATTCTTTTAGCCAAACCAAGATTGCCGCTTCACTTACTCTCCAAAAACTGTGGCTGCTATTAAATGCTTGAAAGGTCTCCACCCTTTTCTTGGATCTATCTGAAATAAAAGCGTGGTAGATTATCTGCGAATTGTTTTTCATTGATAAAGATACAAATTGGTTTGACTTGCTTTTTTAATTTTTTTATATTGCCTTTAATAAATAAGATGCTGATTAGTTATCACTAACCAAGGAAATAAGATGCATTCTATCTCATCGACATCTATTGAAAGCTTGCCCAATGAATTGCTACTCCCTATCTTAGAGGCTTGCGCAGTTCCTTCCTTATTTGGCGTCTGTAAAAGATGGCATCATCTGCTGGCTTCTGAAGTGATGCCTTCTCTTTGTAAACAAATAGGTAAAATACATGTTTTCCAAGGAAATGTTGAGGAGCAGGCTTTTATTTTAGATAGGATTTATAAGCTAGAAAGTAGACTTTCTGAAACAGCAAAGGTAAATGCAATTTTTAGGCAAATCTTTACTTTAGCTAGTTCTTTTTCTCCTGTAGAATTTAAATGGAAGACTGAAGAAAAAAAATATTTTACTTTAGCTAATTACTCTTCTTATCTGCTGAATATTAATCGCCTTTTAGTTTGGAAAAAACTTCCTGGTGGAGAAGAATACTTGAGCCGAGAAGAAATTAAGCTCTTGCCTCTAGAAAAAAAAGGAGATCTTCTTAGAGATTGGATTGAAGGAAATTGTAAAGACTTAACTTCGCTAAATTTATCTAACGCAGGCTTGACTTATTTACCCCCAGAAATATGCCAGTTGTCTCAGCTTCAAGTGCTTAACTTAAAACAAAACCAGCTCACCCGCCTTCCTGCAGAAATCGGGCAACTTTCTCAGCTGCTGTGGCTTTGCTTAAATCAAAACCGGCTCACCAATCTGCCTGGAGAAATCGGGCAACTGTCTCAGCTGCAAAGGCTTGAATTAAATCAAAACCAGCTCACCAGTCTGCCTGTAGAAATCGAAAAGCTATCTGAGCTGCAAAGGCTTGAATTAAATCAAAACCAGCTCACCAGTCTGCCTGCAGAAATAGGTCAATTGTCTCAGCTGCAAACGCTTGATTTAAGCCAAAACCAGCTCACCACCCTGCCTGCAGAAATCGGACAGCTGTCTAAGCTGCAAGAGCTTGATTTAAGCCAAAACCAGCTCACCAGCCTGCCTGCAGAAATCGGACAGCTGTCTCAGCTGCAAAGGCTTTACTTAAATCAAAACCAGCTCACCGCTCTGCCTGCAGAGATAGGGCAGCTATCTCAGCTGCGCTGGCTTTACTTAAATCAAAACCAGCTTACCACCCTTCCTGCAGAAATCGGGCAGCTGTCTCAGCTGCGATGGCTTTACTTAAATCAAAACCAGCTTGCCAGCCTTCCTGCAGAAATCGAGCAATTGCCTCAGCTGCAAGGACTTGACTTAAATCGAAACCAGCTCACCGCTCTGCCTGTAGAAATCGGGAAGCTGTCTGAGCTGCAAGTGCTTTACTTAAATCAAAACCAGCTCACCAGCCTGCCTGGAGAAATCGGGCAGCTGTCTAAGCTGCGGTGGCTTTACTTAAACCAGAACCAGCTCACCAGCCTGCCTGTAGAAATCGGGCAGCTATCTCAGCTGCTACAGCTTAACTTAAACCAAAACCAGCTCACCAGCCTTCCTGCAGAAATCGGGCAGCTGTCTCGGCTGCAAACGCTTGAACTAAATCAAAACCAGCTCACCGCTTTGCCTACAGGAATCGGACAGCTGTCTGAGCTGCGGTGGCTTTACTTAAACCAGAACCAGCTCACCTGTTTGCCTGCAGAAATCGGGCAGCTGTCTCAGCTTATCCAGCTTGAATTAGCGGGAAATCCTTTGAAAGATATTCCAGAAAAAATAAGGCAGCGTTTTCAATTGTAGAATGGCCGTAAGTTCTTTTTAATTTGGGGCGAGCTAATTAGACTTGCTTTTTTAATTTTTTTATATTGCCTTTAGAAATAATAATGCTGAAAAGTTATCCCTACTCAAGGAAATAAAATGCATTCTATCTCTTCAGCCTCTATTGAAAGCTTGCCCAATGAATTGCTACTCCCTATCATAGAGGCTTGCGCAGTTCCTTCCTTATTTAGCGCCTGTAAAAGATGGCATCATCTGCTGGCTTCTGAAGTAATGTCTTCTCTTTATAAACAAATAGGTAAAGTACATGTTTCCCAAGGAGATATTAACAAGCAGGCTTTTATTTTAGATAGGATATATAAGCTAGAAAGTAGCCTCTCGGAAACAGCAAAAGTAAATGCAATTTTTAGGCAAATCTTTACTTTAGCTAGTTCTCTTTCTCCTCTAGAATTTAAATGGAAGATTGAAGAAAAAAAATATTTTACTTTAGCTAACTACTCCTCTTATCTGCTGAATATTAATCGCCTTTTAGTTTGGAAAAAACTTCCTGGTGGGGAAGAATACTTGAGCCGAGAAGAAATTAAGCACTTGCCTCTAGAGAAAAAAGGAGAGCTACTTAGAGATTGGATTGAAGAAAATTGGAAAGACTCAACTGTGCTAGGTTTATCTAAAGCGGGCTTGACTTATTTACCCCCAGAAATATGCCAGTTATCTAAGCTGCAAGAGCTTGACTTGAGAGAAAACCAGCTCACCCGTCTTCCTGCAGAAATCGGGCAGCTGTCTAAGCTGCAAGAGCTTGACTTAAAAGAAAACCAGCTCACCAGGTTGCCTGCAGAAATCGGGCAGCTGTCTCAGCTTATCCAGCTTGAATTAGCGGAAAATCCTTTGAAAGATATTGCAGAAAGAATAAGGCAGCGTTTTCTATTGTAAAATAGCCGTAAGTGATTTTTTAATTGGGGTGAGCTAAAATGAAATAAAAAAACTTTTAGCGGAAGTTCCATTTTTTTATAAGTTTAAATAATTAGTTTATTATTAAAAGCTTAGGTTTTTTTATTAAAAATTGTAGGCGCCAAGAAATTAATTAGGCTGGTTTTCAGCAAATTCCAGAACCACGTCACCAAAATAGACAAATGTTTGAGGCTTTAAAGATAGAGTTACCAAAAGTTTTGCCAAAGAATCATGCGCATGTAGTCACAAGTAAAAAGCGCCGACAATAAATATAAGCTATTATTAATCAATAGCTTATTTTCTTTTGATTATTTCTAAAAAAATGGAATTTCCCGTTCAAAGAAAAAATAAGTCAATCTCTCCTTAACTATTTCAAAAGATGGATGCTATTAAAAAGCTTATAAAAGTTAACTTTAGCTTTTTTCCTTCCTCTTTTTCAATTTTCCTTTAGATTGTCCTATCCCTTTCCTATAAGTATTTGAATAAGAGCCGAATAGAGTATCAGTCTAAGCTTTTGTGAAGAATTATTAAAAAATATAATTTACAATTTTTTAGATTAGGTATATTGCAAAATAACGCCTCTTTTATCCCTAGATGGGCGCTGTGGCTTAAGTTTATTCGATTCACATTCGTAGGTGCATTTTACCCACCACCTTGCTTTAAAATAAGGACGAATTAAAGGGTGAACTAGCAGCCTAAATAGCTAGGCAAAGCAAGAAAAAAAGAGATTTTTAACATAGGCGCCTTTCTGCCTCATTTTTTAATGCCCGGCTTCGCAGCTCTCTCACTACATTGGCTAGAGGGATCAGCAAAAACAATAATTTATCTATTTTTAAGGAGATGCTATGAAGATTTCTCTCTCTATTTTTTCTCATACATGTGCTGTGGTCATCCTTGCAGGAATGAGCTCGGCTTACGGACAATGCAGAGGGGAATATTGCCCTGTTCCTAATTCTTATTTTGAGGATCCTGCTTCTGCTCCATCGGGTTACCCTCTTCAAACTTCGCCGGGGAGCCAATATTTTAGTTTGCAAAATAGCTCAAGGAGAGAGAATAAAAAGAAGAATGATTGGGAAAGCAGTGTACAGCAGGGCTTTACTCGAGAGGGAAATCCTAACCAAAGAGAGATAAACAGCAAGCAGATCAATAGCTATCAAAATAAGGCCTCTAATAGCGTAATCTATTACAAGATCGAAGAAACATTAAAAAATAACCGTTTAAAGAAAAATTACCCTTTGGTGAATATACGCTTTTATAAAGGTATTGCCATTTTGTCTGGTACGGTAGAAACAGAAGATGATAGACAACAGGTCGAGAGGAGAGTACGTGCGATCCAAGGGGTTACTGATATTAACGATCAGCTGAAAGTTGAATCTTCTACTCCACAAAATCAAGACAGCAAGCTTGCTAGCTAGCAAGCCTTAACAAAATTTACCCTCGCCTAAAGACATGAATTTTTTCATTAAAAAAAAGAAGGGAATTAGGAAGGATAGACGTAAAACAAAATGAGGATTAAATTGAAATTACCCTATCCATAGGGATAATCACATTTACAAGCTCGGTAGAAAGCGATAAAGAGCTGTTTGGCATGGGTGATAGAATGCAAAATATACACATAGATAGCCAGCCTTAAGAGGAAGCTTTGCCAATCAACCTTTTAAGGTACTGAATAAAATTTTAATCGTGCCCCCTCACTCCAATGAAGGGGGGCTCATTAAAATTGATGCAAACAATCTAAAAAGGGGCAAAAACACCTTAAAAATAAGTTAAAAGAAAAAGAGCTCACCTTCTACAGAAAAATTGTTGCACACCCTTTTCTAAGCGATCACCTTAGATATCTTTTAAGGAGCGCAGTAGCTTCTTTGGCTGGGCTCCTCCCTCTAGGAAGAAGTAATTTTATGAGTAAAATGAAAAATTTAGTTTTGTGTGCTGAGAAGAATTTCTAACCCCATTTCTTCTGGAATATACTTGTGTTGAAGGTAAACTCGGCGTAAGCATCCCTGCTCATCAAATTGTAAAATAAACTCCATCCAGCCTTCATTAAAGTAATAGGAAAATAAGCTTTTTTGAGAGAAACGATCGACACGAAGAGCGGATTTGAATGCCTCCTCAGCTTGTTGGCGGGGCATATATTTTTTTAAGCGAGTGGATCTTAACTGAGGGCATTGCAGTTGAGTCACAAACTCCTCGAAAGTCAAGCCATACGAAAACTCTACCCCTAAAGCATGGGCAATATCTTCTGGTAAGGAGACGGGATAACGAAATCGTCGTATAATACGAGAGATAAAGTTAAACATTTTCATCTTGTCTAGAAAATAAGAAAGTTTTTTTAACCCTGGAAAGTGTTGCTATATATTTGCCTACTTTCCGCTCATTCTGAATGACTGACCTCTTATTTAACCAGGCGGAGAAAAAATTCGCAATATAAAATTTTAGGCTATTTACAAAGTAAGATGCAGATAGAAATACTTTTTCTTGTTGAAATAAGAGCCTAGGCATAAATTTTCCTCGAGGGTTTAAAGCATGCTTTAAGCTATCTTAATGGTTTTTTTCTATTATTCGCCGTTTGCCTATTAGCCTTAACGCCTTTCTTCTTGTTCTTGGCCCAGCTGACCATTTCCTACCTAAAAAATCTTAAAATCCCAGGAAAAGCTTTTTTATCAGATAGATGGCTCATGGCGTCTAGGTTAATAGCTGTTTTAAAAGTAAGCAGGTTTTGGCTTATCGATGTTTTAAGTTAAAGGAGAAGCTATATAGCTAGACGCTTTTGGATAAAGAGTAAATGGGGGCTTTTTTTATGTCGATTGATCCATTGATGATGACTGCAGCTCCACTCTAAGGGGCTTAGTTTTTCCACGAGAGATAGCACACTCTGCTCCTCACATTGCCCTTCAGGATGGCCTGGATAAAGGGTAATGCTTATAGCTCCACCCGGTTGAAGCAGCAGCATAGCATTTTTTATACTTTCTATAGTAGTTTTTGCGGTAGTGGTTAGCGTTTTATCACCACCTCCTGGTAAATATCCTAGATTATAAGTAATCAATTTAACACTTTCAGAGAGAATCTCCTTAGGAAAGGTAGAATGACATCCTAAAATAAAGCGCACTTGTTGGAAATGAATGGAGGATAATTTTTCATGCAAATACTTCCGAGTAAGCTCTATTGCTCTTGGCAAAATGTCTAAGGCATAGATTAATCCTCCTTTAGGGTCCGCGCACAATTGTGCCAATATTAACGTATCTTGGCCATTCCCGCATGTAGCATCAATAACAAGGTCGCCTTTTTGAACTAATTTTTCCCAATAGAGGTGGGCAAGTTCTAGATGGGAATTAAAAAGAGGAAAGTGAGCTCGCATAGATTTTTAAGAGGTATTAGAAAGATTACTAGGGGATCTCTTTTTGAAAGCTTAAAGAAAGGACATATTCCTGCTGATAGCCCAGCAAACGAACTAACATCTCTTTCACGTCATCATTTATGCGTGCCATCAATGCTTTTTGTTTAGCAGAAGGAATATAAGGAAGATCGGCAGTGATGACTACTTTATTTTTTTTAATAAGAATGGAGCTCGGAACCTCTTCTTTAGGAAAGAGCTGTTTCCAATAATCATGCATATATTCTTGGAAGATGTTCTCGTCCAAAAAATAAGCATGATTATCTTTGGAATTAATTTTTAAATAACTTTTTTTTAAATTAGTCCGTAAGTAAAAAATGATAGCAACTCCGATCGCCAAACATCCTATCCCAAATAGTGAAAGAAAAAGCTGATCTCTCTCAATAAAGGCTACAAATTCTGAACGAACATGTTGGGAGGCTTGCACCAAAATACTTAGTAAGCCAAGCACTATAAAAAATAGAGAGATAGCAAAGGTAAGCAAGGGATAAAAAAATTGGTTCATAATTTAGAACTCATCGCTATAGTCTTCTTGGGTGCTAACCAAGTTTACAGGGGTTGTGACGGGAGAAAGAGATTTCTTAGAATCGGCAGTTACCACATTTTTAAAGACCACGTGGATATAGGAGACGTGTAAACCGGTAAGATGGGTAATTTCCTCAGAAACAAGCGTTTGTATTTCTTCCGCTTTTTCAGGGATAGAAATTCCGTAAAAAACGTTCACCTCAATTTTTATACCTACCGAGTGATTCTTGTTATCTTGCTCTGCTATGATTCCACGCGCTCCTTCGGTAGTATTACGTCCAAAGATACTGTCGATGAAAGTGCTCTCTACCAAAGTGACGCCTTCAATGCGATTCAGGCATTCAAGGACAATTCCTTGAAAGACTTTGTTGTCAACGTCACGAATAAACAGCGTTTCAGGTAGCTCAAATTCTTTGGTATCAACTTTTTTCACATCAATAGGCATTTTCTTTTCCCCCATGCTAGATTCTCCCTATAATAGTTGACAGCATCATAAATAAGAATATAATAAAATGCTAACTGAAATAGTTGATGCTGCCCTATTAAATCGAAATTTATACTTAAAAGATAGCAGGGTGTGAAGAGAATCGTATGATGGTTAGTTTTTTTTTACTTTTTTTTCTGGCTGCCTTTTCTGCTTATGTGGCTAAACAAAGGGGACGGGATCCATTAATATGGTTCATGCTAGGTATACTTTTAGGAATTTTCTCTCTTATTTTACTTTTTGTTTTAAAACCTTTTGAGAATGATCAAACAGGGCCAAAAAATAAAATAGAAGAGAATGCGATTCCTAAATATGAAACTTTAGCGGAAGATAGAGGGGAAGTTTCGGAGGAGAATAAAGAATGGTTTTATCTGGACCAGGCACACCGCCAACAAGGTCCTATTTATTTTAGAGAGTTATACACACTGTGGCTAGATAACAAAATAACCTCCTTAACTTATGTATGGTCAGAAGGGATGGCTGATTGGCAGCGTATCAATGAGCTTCCTAAAATTTATAAAAGGATTAGGAGCTAAAGGATTACGCACTTTAAAGATTGGCTAACGATTGAGGTCAAACTAAAAAGAAAAATAGTAAGCTTAAGGCTTTGTAGAACCATGCGTGTTGTTCTTTCAACCCTAAACTTACCTCTTATAATTTTTTGCTCTTACCAGCTAGACTTAGTAACGCCAGGAATTAATCCATGCAAAGCCATTTCTCTAAAGGTAAGGCGGGAGAGTTTAAACTGTCTAATAAATCCTCTTGCACGTCCTGTTAAAAGGCAGCGATTACGTAGACGAGTAGGGGATGAGTCACGTGGCATTTTGTTAAGCGCTACACGAGCTTCATGACGTTCTTCTTCTGAAATATTGATGTCAGCGGCTGTTTTTTTAAGAGCTTGTCTTTTTTCCCATTTCAGCTTAACAACTTTTTCACGACGTTTTGCTTTTTCTATTGAGGACCTTTTTGCCATATGATTATAATCTTCCTATTTTTTACGAGCAGGGCCTTTTTGCCGCTGTTTACGATTCGGGTCTTTCTTATTAATCACATAAAGACGTCCTTGGCGACGTACGAGGATATCACCCTTCGATGGATCGGCTTTAACGGATGCTTTTACTTTCATATCTGTTCCTGCGTGTTACAATAATTTGTAAGTTAAGCGATTCTTATATCCTAAACCTTAATTTCCTTTCAATCCTTTTCTTGTAAAGGTAAAGAGAAGAGCTCTCAAGAGGCTTTGAGCGCTAAGGGGCTTATGGCTAGGACCTCTTTATAGACAGTAGATAAGGAAGCTTTAAATTAAAAATATAGTTGTTTTTCTCTTCCATTTTTTAGTTGCTTTATCATCAGTTTTCTCTACTTCTTTTCTTGCATTTATTTTACCTGTTTTGTATCCTGCTGTTCATGTTTATTTAATTGTCGAAAATTTTAATCAAGGAAGTTAATGTGAAGCGCACATACCAACCTAGTAAACGTCGTCGTAAATCTGAGCATGGCTTTCGGAAGAGAATGAAAACTGCGGATGGACGTAAAATCATCAATTCCCGCCGTCGCCGAGGTCGTAAGGCTTTAACAAGGGCGTGAAATACAGCTTTTCCAAGCTTTTTAGATTACGCAAGCGCTATCAATTTCAGAAGTTTACTCACAGCAGTAAACGTTTAATCGGGCGATGGGTTATCGTAGAAATCGTACCTAATCCTCTACAAATGACCCGATTAGGGATTACAGTCACCAAACGCTATGGTAAAGCTCATGATCGTAATCGGTTTAAAAGGATTACGCGTGAGGCTTTCCGCTATTGCCAGTCAAGTCTTCCATTAGGGCAAGACCTTAATGTAAAGCCGCGCGTTAATGCTAAACAGGCCACGTCTCTAGACATTTATACCGATTTAATGAAGCTCTTAAGTACCAATCATCATGAGCGAGGGACTTAATACTCAGCAGAAGCAAGCTGTGGATACCATTGCAGGCCGTGTCTTAATCTTGGCTGGAGCTGGTACGGGCAAAACGCGCGTTCTTACAATGCGTATGTGCCATCTAATCAATAACCTAGACGTTCATCCTCGCCATATTCTTGGCCTCACTTTTACCAACAAAGCTGCGTCCGAGATGTATCATCGAATGGCCGCACTCGTCCCCCATAGGATAGCCAAGCTAGTTACCTTATGTACATTTCATAGTTTTTGCATCCAGATACTAAGAGAAGAGATCGTACGTTTGGGTTATACCAAAGAGTTCACTATTTATCGTGAGAGTGATGTTCAGCGTCTCATTTCCACTATTGCACGTGATCTGCTAGAAAGAGAAAAAGATCTACCTTCATTAGCCGCTACGTTAGCAGTGATCACGCAGGCTAAAAATAAAGGGCTTTGCGCAGAGCAGATTCAAAATACAGGCTCTGCCTGGCATGATCAATTTTCAAGCACTCTTTATCGTCGCTTGCAAGAAAGTATGCGTGCCTATAATGCTGTGGATTTTGATGATTTATTGGTGCTTACGGTGCAGCTTTTAGAAAAGTATCCCGACGTTCTTAATCGCTATCAAGAACAGTATCGTTATATTATGATCGATGAGTATCAAGATACCAACCCTATTCAGTATCGCTTAGCAAAATTGCTTTCCGCAAAGTATAATAATTTGTGTGTAGTAGGTGATGATGATCAGTCTATTTACGGCTGGCGAGGAGCGGAAGTACGCAACATTTTAGATTTTGAGCAAGCAGTGGTGATTAAGCTAGAACAAAATTATCGCTCGACCAATACAATTCTTAAAGCCGCTAATGCGGTGATCAGCAAAAATCAGTCTCGTTATCCTAAAGCTTTATGGAGCACCAAGGGAGAGGGTGAGCCCATTGAGATTTTTTATGCGCCTCAAGAGAGTGATGAGGCTGAAGCTGTGGTGTATAGAATGGTCAAAATGAGGGAAAAAAAAGGCTTACGTTGGAATGATTTTGCCATTTTATACCGTTCTAATGCTCTTTCTCGTGCTTTTGAAACGGCTTTATTAAAATATACGTGGACAGAGAATGGGCAATGGATGAAAGGGATACCTTATCAAATTTACGGGGGCATAGAATTTTATGAAAGGCGTGAAGTCAAAGATTTATGCGCTTATTTACGTGTAATAGTCAATCATAGAGATCAGGAAGCTTTACTACGTATTATTAATCAACCACGACGGGGGATAGGTGGAATTTCTTTAGATGCTCTTACGGCCTATAATCGCCAGCAGAATATTTCTCTTTGGGAAGTTTTAAAAATGGTAGGTGATGACCAGCTTAAAGAGGAAGAGATTAAGAGTTCCTTACCTGCAAAAACTTTGAAAGCTATCCGAGAGTTTGTAGCTCTTATTGAAGAAGCTCAAGAGCGCTTTGAAAAAATGCCTTTAGCAGAAACTCTTCAATGGCTAATTGAAAAAATTGATTACCGTAAAGCTATTGAGGAAGAGGTTAAAAGTTCGCAGATGCGGGAATTTAAGTGGGAAAATTGCCTGGAGTTTGTGGAGACGTTAAGAGATTATGCATGTAAGGTAAAAGAAAAACTTCATAAGCAACCACGGCTATATGATTTTTTAAGCACAGTTTGCTTAGAAAATGATTGGGAACGTATGGCTCGTCAGCAGCAAACAGGAGAAGATAAAGTCAATTTAATGACTTTCCATAGTGCTAAAGGATTGGAATTTCCTGTATGTTTCTTAGTAGGAATAGAGGATCATATTATTCCTCATGAGAAAAGCTTAAAAGAAACAGGAGTAGAGGAAGAGCGGCGTTTAATGTATGTAGCGATGACACGTGCGATGCAAAATTTAGTGATTAGCATGGCTTGCTCTCGCCATAAAATGGGCAAAAAAGTCTCTTGTAAGCCTTCGCGTTTTCTTTATGAGATTCCCAAAGAGCTCTTAAGAGTCACGGAGTGGGGTGGGTAAAATAGCAACTCCTTAGGTTTATCCTGTCCGGGGTGTAAACAAATATTCTTAAAAAAAGGCTGCAGATAACTGACTAGCCTACAATTTTACTGGGAGATGAGTGTCAATAAGTTTTAAAAAACTAAGTCCCTCTAATCCATTGTTTAAAAGTTACCTCTTTATTTAAAGAGCTGGTTTATTAGAGGGTAGGGATATAAAAAATGATTTAAAGATATTTAATATTCTAAATCGCTTCTTCGATTTTAACTTAATCTAGTTTGACATGATTTAAAGAATATTTCATGCTTAAGCATATTTTGAGAGCGTTTTTTCTCCCAAATCGCTATAATTTGTTTACGCCTAAATCATTATAAAGCTCTTAATTTCTTGCAAAGTTGACTATGAAACCAATCAAGCTAGATAACCAACA